>JADLBB010000134.1 GCA_020848055.1 Chloroflexota bacterium
CGGTGCGCGAGGCCGTAGACGAGGGCCTGGAGCGCGATGGCCCAGCCGGCCGAGAAGAAGCCGGTGAACAGCAGCATGCCGAGAACGATCGAGCGGAACTGGAGCTCCTCGGCGATGGCGTTGAACGCGGCACCCAACACGCGGGACGGCAGCAACTCGATCGGCAGCGGCAGGATGCTCCCGTAGCGCAGAAGGGCCAGGGCCACCGCGTTGGCGATGGCCACCGCCACGAAGCCGAACATGATCGGCGGCACCAGGTCCGGATCGCCACCGGTCAGGAACAGCTGCTCGTTGCCCGAGGGCAGGATCATCGCGATGCCGAGCGCGAAGCCGATGACCAGCACGTAGTAACTGACCGGCCCCATCCACGGCGTGCGGTAGCGGAAGTAGTCGCTGCGGGTGATGCGGTCCGAGTCGAAGCGCAGCAGGACCAGGAACAGCGTCAGGCCAAGCGCGATGGCCAGGCGCAGGGACTCGAAGAAGCTCATCAGCCCGCGTCCTCGTTCATGCGCAGCACGGCCAGGAATGCCTCCTGCGGGATCTCGACCGATCCGATCCGCTTCATTCGCTGCTTTCCTTCCTTCTGCTTCTCGAGCAGCTTGCGCTTGCGGGTGATGTCGCCGCCGTAGCACTTGGCCAGCACGTTCTTGCGCATGGCGCGGACCGTCTCGCGGCTGATGATATTCGACCCGATGGCCGCCTGGACCGGAACCTCGAACATCTGGCGCGGGATCAGTTCCTTGAGCTTGGCCACCAGCGCCCGGCCGGACCGGTACGCATTGGACCGATGCACGATCAGGCTCAACGCGTCCACCGGGTCGCCCGCGACGAGCACGTCGAGCTTGACGAGGTCGCCGGGCCGGTAGCCGATGTACTCGTAGTCGAGGCTGGCGTAGCCGCTCGATCGGCTCTTGAGCTGGTCGTAGAAGTCGATGATCAGCTCGCCCAGCGGCATCTCGAAGTGCATGTTGACCCGCCGCGGGTCGAGATAGTCCATGTTGACGAACTCTCCCCGGCGGTTGGTCGCGAGCTCCATCAGCGGACCGATGTAATCGGTCGGGGTGATGACCTGCGTCGCCACCCACGGCTCGCTGATCGTCTCGATCTCGCCCGCCGGGGGCATCTTGGCCGGATTGTCGACCACCACCTCGTCGGCGCGGTGCATGAGCCTTACCCGGTACTCGACGCTCGGTGCCGACGCGATCAACTCGAGGTCGAACTCGCGCTCGAGGCGCTCCTGCACGATCTCCATGTGCAGCAGGCCCAGGAAGCCACAGCGAAACCCAAAGCCCAGCGCCACCGACGATTCCGGCTGGTATACGAAACCGGCATCGTTGAGGTGGAGCCGTTCGAGTGCCTCGCGCAGTTCGGGGTAGTCGTCGCCGCGCACCGGGTAGATGCCGGCGAACACCAGCGGCAGCGGCTCGTGGTAACCGGGGAGGGGCGCCGCCGCGGGCCGTTCGGCGCTCGTCAGCGTGTCTCCGACCTGCGCGTCGCGGATGCTCTTGAGCCCGGTGGCGACGTAACCGACCTCGCCGGCGGTGAGCCGGTCGGTCGGTGACGGCTGCGGCCGAAACCAGCCGAGTTCGGCGATCTCGGAGGTCGCATCGGTGGCCATGAAGCGAATGCGCTCGTGGTCTCCGAGCGTGCCGGCCGCCATGCGCACGTAGGCCACGACGCCCTTGTACGGGTCGTAATGGCTGTCGAACACCAGGGCCGCCACCGGTGCTGTCGCGTCCGCCCGCGGCGGCGGCACCCGCGCCACGATGGCGTCGAGGATCTCGCCGATACCGGTGCCCTCCTTTGCGCTGGCCAGCAGGACCTCCTCGCGCGGGATGGCGAGGGTCTCCTCCAGTTCGTCCATGACCGCGGCCGGATCGGCGCTGGGCAGGTCGATCTTGTTGATGACCGGGATGATGACCAGCTTCTGGGCCAGGGCCAGGTGGACGTTGGCCAGCGTCTGGGCCTCGATCCCCTGGCTGGCGTCGACGACCAGGATGGCGCCCTCGCAGGCCTGAAGGGAGCGGCTGACCTCGTAGGTGAAGTCGACGTGACCGGGCGTGTCGATCAGGTTGAGCGCGTAGGTGTGCCCGTCGGCGGCCTCGTAGTGCAGGCGGACGGCACGCGCCTTGATGGTGATGCCCTTCTCGCGCTCGAGGTCCATCGTGTCGAGCACCTGCGAGGTCATCTGGCGCCGGTCGATGGTGTGCGTCGCCTCGAGCAGGCGATCGGCCAGCGTGGACTTGCCGTGGTCGATGTGCGCGACGATGCTGAAGTTGCGGATGCGCTGCGGGGGGATCACCCGGCGGAGTCTAGCCGAGCGACCGGCCGTGGCTCAGGGAGCGGGCGTGGGAGGCGCCGGAGACGCCGGAGGTGGTGCCGGCAGCGGCGGACCGACCATGGTGATGCCGTTGACCGGGCGGTAGTCGCTGAACCAGGTGTTCTGGTGCACCACGTTGCCATCCGCGTCGTACACGGTGCGCGTGACGGTCACGTCGAAGCCGTTATGGGGGAACTCGACCCTCCGTGCGGTCCCCGGCGCCATGCTCGACACCAGCTGGGTGGTCTCGATGGCCGAGCGACGGTTGCTGATGACCGGTGCGCTGAGCACGACCCGCCGGCCGTTGGGCACGCTCCACAACTGGAACGTCACCTGCCCGGGCGTGGCGTAGCCGCGGATCACGATCGGGTGCTCTGTGTCGTTGCGGAACGTCATGTCGGTCACGTCGTCGTCCACGATGGC
>JADLBB010000135.1 GCA_020848055.1 Chloroflexota bacterium
GCCGGCATGCTGCGCCCGTTCCTCGGCATCGGTTACCGGCATTTCCTGGTCGGCTTCCCGGCGCCGTTTGACGCCGAGTCGATGGAGCGCCTGGTGACCGAGGTCCGCCCCGAACTCGAGCGCGGCTGAGGGCGCCGGGCGTGCGCGTCGTCGTCCTGGCCGGCGGCACCGGTGGCACCAAGCTGGCCCACGGCTTCGCGCAGCTCCCCGACGTCGAGTTGGCGGTCGTCGCCAACGTCGGTGACGATGCCGAGTTCCACGGACTGCTCGTCTGTCCGGACATCGACGCGTTGCTGTACACCCTGTCCGGCCTGATCGACGCCGAGCGCGGCTGGGGGGTGGCCGGCGACACCCACACGGCGCATGACATGTTCGCCCGCTTTGGCGAGGAGACGTGGTTCACCGTCGGCGACGCCGACCTTGCCACGCATGCGTACCGCACGCGCCTGCTGCGCGAGGGTGCCTCCCTGACCGATGCGACCGCGGCCATGGCGGCGGCCCTTGGCATCAGCGCCCGCATCCTGCCGGCGTCCGACGAACGCTGGCGCACCCGGATCAGGACCGATGCCGGCGAACTCGCGTTCCAGGACTGGTTTGTCCGGCTCCGAACCGAGCCGGCGGCTATCGGTGTCTCCCACGACGGGCCGGGCATCGCGGCTCCGGCCGCCCTCGAGGCCGTTGCGAACGCGGACCTCGTCGTCATCGGGCCGTCGAATCCCATCGTCAGCATCGGTCCCATCCTGGCGCTGGCAGGGATGGCCACGGCGGTGGCGGCACGACCGGTCATCGCGGTCAGTCCGATCATCGCCGGCGAGGCGCTCAAGGGTCCGGCCGCGCGGATGATGGAATCGCTGGGCCACGGGAGTGGTGCCGTCGCCGTCGCGCGCTATTACCACGCGCTGGACGCCGGCCTGGTCGATCGCTTCGTCCTCGACGAGGCCGATGCCGCGCTGGCACCGGATATCGCGGACCTTGGCATGGCGCCGGCCGTGCTGCCGACGATCATGCGCACCGATGCCGACCGCGCGACACTGGCGCGGACCCTCGTGGGCTCCGACCCGTAGCGACCGTGTCGCCCGATTTCGATATCCTGCAACGGTGGGCGCCCGGATCATCATCCCGCACCGAGGACTCGCGCAGGCCAAGACCCGTCTGGCCACGTCGCTGAGCCCGGAGGAGCGCGCGTTCCTGGCGAGCCAGCTCCTGCAGCGCGTCCTGCGCGTGGCCCGCGAGGTGAGCAACGACGTGGTGGTCATCAGCCCCTCGCGCGAGCTGCGCGAGATCGTCGAGGAGTCCGGTGCCAGCCTGGCCGTGCAGCGCGGTCTCGGCCTCAACGAGGGGCTTGAGCAGGCCCGATTCGACGCGCTGGCCGACGGCATCGAGACGCTCGTGGTGCTGCATGGCGACCTGCCGAACCTGTCCGCGGCCGACGTGGAAGCTCTGGCCGGATCGCTTCCGGCCGACGGGCTGCCCGGCGTGGCGATCGCGCCCGACCGCGCCGGCACCGGCACCAACGCGCTCGTGCTGCGTCCGCCCGGCGTCATCGGTTTCCGCTTCGGAGTCGGTTCGTTTGCCAGGCACCTGGCAGAGGTGGATGCTGCGGGCGTGCCGCTCGTTGCGGTCAACCGGGCCGGGCTGGCCTTCGACCTCGACACGCCCGCCGACCTGGCCCGTTGGCTCGAGATGGGCGACGCCGCGTGAGCGTGCGGCTGGAGCTGATCGCGCTCGACGGGATCGGCGAGGTGGCGCCCGGCGACGACCTGGCGCTGGCGGTCGGGCGCGGCCTGGGTGCCAGCGGCCTCGAACTGACCGATGCCGACGTGCTGGTTGTCACGCAGAAGATCGTGTCCAAGGCCGAGGATCGACTCGTGGGCCTGGATTCGGTGGATCCGTCCGACTTCGCGCGGGACTGGGCCGATCGCTGGGGCAAGGACGCCCGGCAGGTCGAACTGGTGCTGCGCGAGTCGGCCGAGATCGTGCGGATGGGGCCCGGCGGGCTGGTCATCGGCCGCACGCGCCACGGGTTGGTGTGCGCCAACGCGGGGGTGGACGTCTCGAACGTCGGCGGCGGCGAGGTTGCCTCGTTGCTGCCGGTCGACCCGGACGCGTCCGCCCGGCGCCTGCGCGACGGCCTGCGGATGCGGCTGGGGGCAGCGCCGGCGATCGTCATCAGTGACTCGTTCGGCCGTCCGTGGCGCAACGGCATCGTGAACGTCGCCATCGGGGCGGCAGGGATAGAGGCATTGCTCGACCTGCGCGGCCAGCCCGACGCGGCGGGCCGCGAGATGCAGGCCACGGTCATCGCCGTCGCCGACGAGCTGGCCTCGGCCGCGGACCTTGCCGGCGGCAAGGTCGATCAGCGGCCGGTCGTGTTGGTGCGCGGCTACGCCTGGCGCCCGTCGGAGGCGGGCGCATCGGTCCTGGTCATGGAGCGCGAGCGCGACCTGTTCCCGTAGGCCGGGCGCATCGGCTATGGCTGGACTTGCGTCGGGACGCATGTAACTGCGAGGCAGGTCGCTTGTTCCGACGCGACTTGCGCCGAGGCGCACCCGATGGCCAACGATCCGCGAGGAACTTGCGCCGGGGCGAAAGGAATGGCAGGAGCAAGCCCGATCCTCGTAGATGCATGCGCCGCGGTGCAAGTCGAAGGCCACGGCCTTCGCCGGGGCGCTACTACGAAGGAGTCAGGAACAGGCTGACGATCTCGCCGTTCTCGACGCGGAAGTTGGCCTCGACGTGCATCGGTTGCGCGCCCGGGCGCATGATCGTCACGTCGGCGACGTAGCTGCCGCCCATGTTGCGGCTGTCGTTGGTGTAGATCCGGAATCCGTCGCCGGCGCGGACGAACCAGCCGCCGACGCGGTCGCGGCCGCGCAGGTTGGTGCGCTCGTCGGAGCCGGGGACGCTGATCCCGAGCACGGCGTTCTCGGCGAACAGCTCGACCGCCTTCTCGCGGCGGTCGTCGTTGATCAGCTCGACGAACAGGTCGACGGTCTCGGTGGCGCCCATGGCCGGCAAAGTGTAGGGCAATCGGGCCGCGCTAGACTTCCGCCGATGGATCGGCTTCGAATCGGCCTCATCGGATGGGGCACCGTGGGTTCCGCGTTCGGCGAGCTCGTGCGTGAGGGTCCCCTGCCAGTCGAACTGGCGATCGTGGCGGTGCGGGACCGCAGCCGCACCGACCTGCCGCGCGGCGTGGCGATCGGTGCGCCCGAGGACGCGCTGGAGGCGGACATCGTGGTCGAACTGGCCGGCGGCTTGGACGGCCCGCTGGCCTGGGCGCGCGCCACCCTCGACCGCGGCACCCCATACGTGACGGCCAACAAGGCGCTGCTGGCGACGCATGGCGGCGAGCTGGCCGAGCTGGCCGAGCGCCGAGTGGCGGCATTGCTGGCCAGTGCGAGCGTCGGCGGCGGCACGCCGATGATCGAAACCGTGACGCACATGGCGGCTGCGGGCCAGATCGTCCGACTGCGCGGCCTGCTCAACGCCACGACGACCTTCATCCTGTCGGCGATGGGCGCCGGCAACGACTACGAGTCCGCGCTGGCCGAGGCCCAGGCGGCGGGCTACGCGGAAGCCGATCCGAGCTTCGACGTCGAAGGCCGTGACGCGGCCCAGAAGCTGGCCATCCTGGCCTCGGTCGCCTGGCGCCGCTGGCGCCCGGAAGCCGATGTCGAGACCACCGGCATCACCCAGACCACGGTCGAGCCGGGCCGGGTCGTGCGCCTGGTTGCCGATGGAGATCAGCAGCACCTGCGCGTCGCCCCGGCCGTACTCGACGAGCGCGACCCGCTCGCCGTGGTGGTCGGGGTCGAGAGCATGCTCGAGATCGTGTCACGCGATGGCTCCACCGTCCGGATCAGCGGCCCGGGTGCCGGCGGACGAGCCACGGCTGGCGCCGTGTACGCCGATGTGGCGCGCCTCGTCGCCGGGGAGCGCCCGATCCTGTTCGGCGGCCGAATCGGCTAGAGTCGGGTCGTGCGAGATTCCCGAACCACCGCGCCGGACTGGCCGATCGTCGGCGTGGTCGGAGCGCGCGGGGTGGTGGGCAGCGCGTTCTGCTCGATCCTGGCCGATGCGGGCCTGCCGGCCGAGAACCTGCGTGCCTTTGGCTCGGGCGAGGGTGCGTCCTTGACCTTCGCCGGGGCTGACGTGCGGGTCGGAGTACTGGACGAACGAGCCGCCTCGGAGCTCGACCTCCTGTTCCTGGCCGTGGACGGCCCGCAGAGCCGCGAGATCATGGCCGGCCCGGGCGCATCGGTGCCGCTGGTGGTCGACAACTCGAGCGCCTTCCGCCTGGCCGATGACGTGCCGCTGGTCGTGCCCGAGGCCAACGCCCACGCCGCGCGTGAGCATCACGGCAACCTGATCGCCAACCCGAACTGCACCACGGCCGCGGCGGTCGTGGTGCTGGCACCGATTCGCGATGCGGCGGGGCTGGCCTCGGTGGACCTCGCCAGCTACCAGGCCGTGAGCGGTGCCGGACGCGCCGGCCTCGACGCCTTCGCCGCCGAGCGCGGGACCGACGACCGCGACCGGGCCGCCGACTCGCCGTTCCATGGCCGCATCGCCGACAGCGTCGTGCCGCAGATCGACGTGCTCGGCGACGATGGCTGGACCGGCGAGGAGCGCAAGATCCACGCCGAACTGCGCAAGATCCTCGAGATGCCCGACCTCGACGTCGCGGCCACCGCGGTGCGGGTGCCGGTCCACACTGGCCACTCGCTGGCGCTGCACATCCGGACCGTCCGCGAGACATCGGTGGAGCAGCTCGAGGCGGCGCTGCGCGCGGCACCCGGCCTTGAGTACCGCCGGGCCGACGGCTCCGAGCGCCATCCGATGCCGCTCGACGTCGAGGGCCGGGACCCGGTCATCGTTGGCCGACTGCGTGCCATCCCCGGCCGTGAGCGCGGATTCGCCGTCTGGCTCAGCAGCGACAACCTGCGCAAGGGCGCGGCCCTGAACGCGATCCAGGTTGCCGCCGTCGCCGATCCATCACGCTTCGCGATGCTGGTTCCGCCACCGCGCTGACCGCACCTCGCGCCCGGACCGCCAGACGTCAGCCACCGTGATCGACGCGGTCGGTCACATCGATGAAGTCGTAGAAATGGTCGAGATCCACGTGCGCGTACACGCGATCCGGCAGCAGCGGGAGGTTCGCACCGAAGCGCGCGTCGAAGACGATTCGGAACGCGTTCACCGGCGTGCGGTCGTCGCCAAACCCGGCGGCGACCACGTCGGCGCCGGGGACGCGCATGGCGTACAGGATCCCGAACTTCTGCTCCAGCTCGGCGGGCGTGGCCTGCGCCCACCGGAACGCGTAGTCGTCGGCGTCGTAGCGCAGCGGGTACGGTCCCTCGTCCGCCTGCAGCACGATGACCGCATCGGGATCGTTGGCGATGATTCGGTCCACGATGCCGAGCAGCCGCGTGTTGGCGTACTCCATCTGAAGCACGTAGCTGCGCAGGTCGCCGAGCTCCGCGACCTGCTCGCGGCCGGTCATGGAGCCGTCGGGGTTGTGGACGTACGGCGGATGCGTGGTGACGAGATGAGCGAACACGTACTTGGGTCCGGGCAGTGACGGGATGTCCTCGAGCACCCCGAGGGCATACAGGTTGTTCTCGCGCATGACCTCCCAGTCGTAGGGATCGTCGGGCGCGGTCATCGGGGCGACGAATGCCCGCAGCATGGTCGTCTGGATCAGCGCGTTCGAGAACTCGTCGAGCCCGTCGTAGCGGAAGACAAGGTCGGCGTCCACGTTGGTCGACGTCGGCTCCCACCAATTGGCGACGTGGATGTAGCTGTAGCCGATGCCCTTGAGTGCCACCGGCACGGCGAGGTGCTGGCTCAACTGGCGCTGGATTGGTCCCCGGTCGCGGCCGGACGTCGCGGACGCC
>JADLBB010000136.1 GCA_020848055.1 Chloroflexota bacterium
ACGCGCCCGACGTGCTGGGCATCGACCTGCACCTCGTCCACGAGGTCACCAGCCCTCAGGCGTTCGACGGCCTGCGCGCGCGCGGCCTGCGGGTCCGGCGCCCGGGCCAGACCGTCGCCACGGTGGACCACTCGATCCCGACCACTGATCGGAGCCTGCCGATCGTGGACGTGGTGGCGGCGAAGCAGGTGGCGCGCCTGGAGGAGAACGCGCGCGAGTTTGGCATCCCGCTGCACGGCGTCGGGTCGCCGCACCAGGGCATCGTCCACGTCATCGGTCCCGAGCTGGGCCTCACCCAGCCGGGCATGACGATCGTGTGCGGTGACTCGCACACCGCCACCCACGGGGCGTTCGGGGCGCTGGCGTTCGGAATCGGCACGACCGAGGTCGAGCACGTACTCGCCACCCAGACGCTGCTCCAGCGCCGGCCGCGCACCTTCGAGGTGCGGGTCGACGGCACGCTGCACCACGGCGTCACGGCCAAGGACATCATCCTCTCCCTGTTGAGCCGGATCGGGATCGGCGGCGGAACCGGCCACGTGTTCGAGTACCGCGGGTCGGCCATTCGCGCGACCGGCATGGAGGGGCGCATGACGATCTGCAACATGAGCATCGAGGGCGGCGCACGGGCCGGGCTGATTGCGCCCGACGAGACGACCTTCGAGTACGTCGCCGGCCGGCCGCATGCTCCGTCGGGCCCGGCCTGGGACGCCGCGGTCGAACGCTGGCGGCAGCTGCCGACCGATGACGGCGCCGCCTTCGACCGCTCGATCGCCTTCGACGCCGGTGAACTCGCGCCGATGGTGACCTACGGCACCAACCCGGGCATGGGCTTCCCGATCACCGAGCGCGTCCCGGATCCCGAGCGCCTGGGCGACGTCGCTCAGCGCGATTCGCTGCGGGCGGCGCTGGCCTACATGGCCCTCAACCCCGGCGAGCCGATCCTGGGGCGGCCGATCGACGTCGTCTTCATCGGCTCGTGCACCAACTCGCGCATCAGCGACCTGCGCGAGGCGGCGCGCATGCTGCGCGGACGCCGAGTGTCCGATGGCGTGCGCATGATGGTCGTGCCCGGCTCGACCCAGGTGAAACGGCAGGCCGAGGCAGAGGGACTGGACGAGGTATTCCGCGCCGCTGGCGCCGACTGGCGCGAGGCGGGATGCAGCATGTGCATCGCCATGAACGGCGACCAGCTCGAACCCGGCCAGTACAGCGTCAGCACCAGCAACCGCAACTTCGAGGGCCGCCAGGGGCCGGGTGGACGGACGTTCCTGGCTTCGCCTCTGACCGCGGTCGCCTCGGCGGTGAGCGGTCACCTCGCAGATCCAAGGGCGCTGCTGTGAGCGAGCGCGAACCGTTCAGCGGCGTCACGTCGGCCGTCGTGCCGATCGATCGCAACGACATCGACACCGACCAGATCATCCCGGCCCGCTTCCTCAAGACCGTCAACCGCGCCGGGCTGGGCGACCAGCTGTTCAACGACTGGCGCTACCTCGCCGACGGCTCACCGGACCCGGCGTTCGTCCTCAACCGCCCGGAGATGGCCGGCCGAGCCGTGCTGCTGGCGGGGGACAACTTCGGCTGTGGCTCCTCGCGCGAGCACGCGCCGTGGGCCCTGCGCGCGTGGGGCATCCGCGCCGTCATCAGCAGCAGCTTCGCCGACATCTTCCGCAATAACGCGCTCAAGAACGGCCTGTTGCCGATCGCGGTCAGCCCCGATCAACTGCGCTCCCTGTTCGCGATGGTCGCCGCCGATCCGGCTGCCACCGTCACGGCCGACCTCGAGGCGCAGGAGCTGCGTCTGCCCGATGGGGAGGTCATCGGTTTCGAAGTGGACGCCTTCGCGCGCCGCATGATCCTCGACGGGACCGATGAACTGGGGTACCTGCTTTCGCTTGAGCCGCAGATCGCGGCTTACGAGGCGGCCCACCCGGCTCGCGTCTCGACGCTGGCCTGATCGCGCCGGGCGTGGCCGCCTTCGACCTGCGCGGCGTGACGCTGCGCTCCGGCGGCCGGACCCTGCTGTCCGATGTGTGGTGGACGGTGCGCCACGGCGAGCGATGGGTCGTGCTCGGCCCGAACGGGGCCGGCAAGACGACGCTGGTCCGGCTGCTGGCGACCTACCTGGCGCCCTCGTCGGGGACGGTTGACGTGCTCGGTCAGCGCATCGGCCGCAGCGAGGTGGCCGCCCTTCGCCGTCGCGTCGCGTACCTGAGCCCGGCGCTGGCTCACGAGATCCCCGGCAGGCTCACCCCTCGACAGGTCGTGGACGCGGCCCAGGCCGGGGCGATCGTGCCGTGGTACGTGGATCCTGGCCTGGTGGACCGTGCCCGGACCGGCGCGGCCCTGCGTTCCGCCGGCCTCGACGGCATCGCCGACCGTCCGTACGACACGTTCTCGTCGGGCGAGCAGCTCCGCGTCCAATTGGCGAGGGCGCTGGTCGGTGATCCGGAGGCTCTGCTGCTGGACGAGCCGACCTCCTCGCTCGACATCGGCGGGCGCGAGGCGCTGGTCGCGACCCTGGCGCGCCTGGCCGCCGGCCCGATGGTCGCGATCGCGACCGTGCTGCACCGGGTCGAAGACATCCCGCCCGGCTTCACCCATGCGCTCCTGGTGCGCGCCGGTCGCGTGGTCGCCGCCGGGCCGCTGGTCGAGGTCATCGCCGACGGGCCGCTATCGGCCTGCTTCGACCAACCGCTGCGGGTGGAGCGAGTCGGGGATCGGCTGGCGACGAGACTGGGTTAACGG
>JADLBB010000137.1 GCA_020848055.1 Chloroflexota bacterium
ACCCGCTGGGGCTCGGCCCCGGGGTGGGCTCGACGCGCTCGCCGCACACCGATGTCAGATGGCTGTAGCCGTACATCGGCACGATGGCAAAGCGAACGTCGGGGTCCTCCTGGTACTTGGACGGATCGCCCCGGGCGCCGGTCTCCCCGTTTACGACGCGATCCGACCACGTATCGGCCGCCACGACCCAGCTCTGCGGTCGCCGCGGCGTGGCCGTGGACACGTAGCGCTCCAGGTCGAGACAGCCGTCGTGATGGACGTTGTCCAGCGGCGGAACGGTGCCCTCCAGGAACGGCAGTGTGATCCTTTCCTGGCACGCGCTGGTGGCCGACATGCCGCTCCAACGGCACACCTGGGCGGTCACGATGCCCTCGGGCTGGGGGAAGCTGGTCTGCGGCACCGGCTTGTCGCCGTTCCAGTCCCACGGCTTGTTGAGCGCCTCGTTCATGAAGTCGTGCCACAGGTACAGCGGGCCGTCAGCGCTGAACAGGCCGCCGACGAACTCGTTCGACATCGGCTCCTGGTTGTTGTTGCCCATCCATACGCCGACGGTCAGGCTGTTCGCCACGTAGCCGAAGCCGGACACGTCGCGGAAGTCGTTCGTCGTGCCGGTCTTGAACCCGGCCGGCCGGCGCTGGCCGTCGGTCGTGAGCAGCTGCGCGCGGCTGCCCCACAGCAGGTTGCGCTTTGGGTCGGTGTTGCCCTCCAGGATGAAGTGCGGCAGATAAGCCTCGGCCGCGGTCATCGGGTGGGTGACCTCCGGCCCGTTGTCCTCGCGGGTGTAGACGACGCGGTTGTTGCGGTCGCGGATCTCGATGATCGTCGTGTTCTGGTGCAGCTCGCCCTCGTTGGCAAACGCCGAGTAGGCCTGCGTCATGTTGGTCAGGTTGACCGGGATGGCGCCCAGCGCCAGGGTCAGGCCGGGGTCGAGGCCCATGATGTAGTCGGCGCTGGCGATGCCGAGTGACTCGGCGAAGTTGGCGGTCGTCTGCGATCCGGCCAGGTACTGCATCTTGACCGACGGGATGTTCATGCTGTAGCGCAGCGCATCCATGGCCAGCACCGGGCCACGCTCCTTGATGTCGGCGTTCGTCGGCCGATAGCTCGTCTCGGGAGTGAGGCCGAACTCGGTGATGGCATCCACGAACATCGTGCTCACCGTCGCATCGCGTGACTTGAAGGCCGATGCGTAGGTGATCGGCTTGAAGGCCGACCCCGGCTGACGCGTCCCGAGCCCGGCGACGTCGAACTGGCCCTGGACGCGCGGATCGTCGCGGTTGTAATAGTCCACCGACCCGACGTAGGCGATGATCTCTCCGGTGGGCGAGTCGATCGCCACCAGCGCGCCGTTATTGACGTTGAAGTCCACGCAGCGCTTGCCCTGAGGCGTGACGCAGCCCGGCTCCTCGGACGCGTTGGTGCTCAGGCCGTGGACGTGCGCGGCGACGAGGCGCTTGGCCTCCTGTTGCAGCGCGTAGTCGAGCGTGGTCGTGATTCGGTAGCCGCCGGTGCGGACCGCCGCCTCCGGGTTCTCGACGCCCAGCGAGGCCAGGATCCGCTCAGCCTCGCCCCTCACGCGGAAGGCGAACTGTGGCTCGCGCAGCACGCTTGTCAGGCGCTTGGGACCCATCTGGGTCCACGTCGTGGCGCGTGCCTCGCGCGCCTGGGCGGCGGTGATGTAACCCTCCTCCAGCATGGCGCCGATGACCGTGTTGCGACGCGCGATGGCCGCCGCCGCGGCCTCCTCCGAACCGGGCTCCCCGTTCGGATTCTGGTAGGGATCGTAGTACGACGGACGCTGCGGGAGGCCGGCCAGGAAGGCGGCCTGGGCGATGGTCATGTCGTCCAGGTTGGTCAGGCCGAAGTAGTTGGCCGCCGCGGCTCGGATGCCGTACGAGCCGTTGCCGTAGTAGATCAGGTTGAGGTACGTCTCGAGGATCTTCTCCTTGCCCGCGCGGCCGGGATAGGCGCCGGTCACCTGCATGGCCAGGATGTTCTCGCGGATCTTGTCCTCGATGCTCGTCCCGCTCTTGGGGGCCGGAGGCTGGCAGACGTCGGTGTCCTCGTCGCCCTCCTCGCCCTGCTCATTGGTGGCGGCGTCCGGGTCGGCAGCATCGACTCCCGCGCTCGGATTGGCGCTGGGGTCCACCTGGGTCGAACTGCCATCCTCTTTCAGCACGCGGGCGTAGTCGATGACCTGCTGGGTGATGGTCGAGGCGCCCTGGACGATCTCGCCTGCCTCCAGGTTGGCGAGGGCCGCTCGCACCGTGCCCTGGAAGTCGACGCCGTTGTTGTCCCAGAAGGTGCGATCCTCGCTGGACACGGTCGCCTGCCAGATGCGTGGCGGCAGCTCGTCGAAGGTGACGGCCTCGCGGTTCTGGCACTCGAAGCGGGCCAGCAGCACCTGGCCGGATCGGTCATACACGTAGGTCGACTCCGCGGGCTCGATGCCGTCGAGGATGCGCGGATCGGGCAGGTCGGACGAGAAATAGGCGTAGGCCGCGTACATGCCACCGGCCGTTCCGGCGACCGATCCAGCGAACATGAGGCCGAACACGCCGAGGGTGACGAGCAGGAAGGTGGCAAGCCCGCGGCGCTGCGAGCCACGGCGGGTCGTGCGACGGGTCATCATCAGGTGACGGCGTCGCCGCTGGAGGGCCGGATGCATCGGCGCGAAGGGTAGCAGTGAACAGCTGTTCGGTCGAATCGTGCTCAGCGCGCGATCGCCAGGGCCCTCGGATCAAGCAAGAGAGCGACGACGGCACCGGCCACCAGGGCCGGACCGAACGGGATGTAGCTGCGCATCCCGACTCGATGGGTCGCCAGCAGGACGATGCTGGTGCCGGCGGCCAGGAAGGCGGCGGCGAACAGCGCGGTGAAGATCGCCGGCCAGCCCAGCAACGCCCCGATCGGTGCGACCAGGAACAGGTCGCCGCGCGCCAGTCCGCCACGGACGACCAGGGCGACGATGCCCAGGAACCCCACCGCCAGCGCGGCGCCGATGAGCGCATCGAGCGGCCTGACCGCCGGGTTGAACGGGATGAAGGCTGCCGCGATCACGACCAGCGGATCGAGCGCCAGGTGCGGCAGCAGTCGCTGTTCGAGGTCGGTCGCCACGAGCACGACCAGCAGCGCGAGGCAGACCAGGTACACCCCGGTGGCCCACCACGGCAGCTGGCTGCGACCGACGACCAGTCCGGCCGCAAGGCCGGATGCCAATGCCAGCACCACGGTCCGGGGTCCGGGGGCGCGATGACTTGCCTCCGCCGCCGGCCATCGGCTGGCCAGCCGCTCGGCCATCCCGCCGATGATCGCGAAGGCGATCGCGGCCATCACGGCCGCAGGCGTCGCTGCCAGTCCCGCGCCCTCCGCTCCTCCTGCCGTCAGCCGGCCGCGAAGTCGCGCGCCAGCCGAACCAGGGTGGCCACGGCCGCGCCGGTCGCGCCCTTGGGGCCGTATGGCTTGTCCGAGGTCAGGTAGGCCGTCCCGGCGATGTCCATGTGGACCCACGGCACGGTGACGAACTCGCCCAGGAAGACGGCCGCCTTGATGAGAGAGCCGTCGCGGGTTCCCGAGTTGACGATGTCGGCGTGGGGGGAGTCATATGCCGATCGGTACTCGCTCACCAGCGGCATCTCCCAGAACCACTCGCCGGCCCCCTCGGCCGCGGTGCCCACGGCCTCGCCCCATTCACGCGGCCGCGCGAAGTAGGCGCTGACCTGGTCGCCGAAGGCCACCGCCGCCGCACCGGTCAGGGTGGCGACGTCGACCATGTGCGTCGCACCGTTGCGCTCGGCCCAGGTCATGGCGTCGCCCAGGATCAGGCGGCCCTCGGCATCGGTGTTGGTCACCTCGACCGTCATGCCGTTCATGGCGCGGACCACGTCACCGGGGCGCTGCGCATTGCCGCCGGGCATGTTCTCGACCATCGGTGCGACGGCCATGAGCGGGGTATCCGGTGCCAGCCGGGCGAGGGTGCGGGCAGCGGCGATCACGGCTGCGGCTCCCGACTTGTCATGCTTCATGTCGCCCATGCCGTCGGCGGGCTTGAGGCTCAGGCCGCCGGAATCGAAGCACACGCCCTTGCCGACGATCGCCAGGCGCCGGTCACCGCCCGACTCCCAGCCGGGCAGCTTGACGGCGATCAACCGTGGCGGGTGTGCGGCCCCCTGCCCGACGCCGAGCAGCATGCCCATGCCCAGTCGCTCCATGTCGGCCGGCTCGAGGACCTCCACCGTGCAGCCGTCGGCCGCCAGCTCGCGCGCGACCTCGGCCATGCGCTCGGGCGACAGGTCGTTGGCGGATCGATTGGCAAGGTCGCGGCCGAACGCAACGCCCTCGCCGATGATGGCGCCCTCGTCGAGCGCCTCCTGCTCGGCGCCGATGACGAGCACCTCCGGGACCGACCGCTTCATGGCGTCCGTGTCCCGCACGCGCCCGTAGACCGACGTGGACCGATACGTGCCGGCCATGGCGCCCACCGCGGTCGCGACCCAGGCGTCGTGCGCCTCACCATCCCGCAGCCAGATGGCGACCGATCGCGCCCCGCGGCCGTTCAGGCGGCGCGTTGTGACCGCCGCAAGGCGACCGGCGCGCCACGCCGGCCGACCGCGCGTACCGCCGTTCAGCAGCAGCAGGCGACCGGCAGCGAGCGTCCCTCCGTCGACGAGCGCGGCGGGATGCTCGAGGACGTTGAACTCGCCCCAATCGATCGCGCGGCGGATCGCACCGCCGGAGGCGGCATCGAGTTCGCCCAACTCACCCGGAAGATCGGTCTCGTCTCGATAGATCGGAACGGCCAGGACATCGGCCTCGACCGAGGCTGGGTTGGCCGAGATGGCGCGCAGGCGCATGCGTTGCTTGGCTCCTCTTGATGGGCTCAGGGCACGGAGTCCGAGTATATCCGCGACAGCGCGGCGCGCTGAGAGTCGAGCGCGCCGATCGCGTCGACCAGCCGCGACAGCGGCACCGAGGCCACCGATGCCGCGCCCTCGCTGATGGCGATCGCGAGCGCGCGATCGGCCCTGGTCGCGGGATCGCGGAGCTCCTCGAAATCGGCGGTCGCGGCGTTCGCTGCGGCGGTGTCGCCGGCTCGAACGGCCGCCACCAGGCGCTCGACCGCGTCGATCGTGGCTCCGGCCGTCTCCACCCAGATCGGAAGGGTGACGATGCCCGCGTCCCAGCCGGCCACCGCATCGTGAGCGGTCCGCGCATCCGCCACGTGCGCGGCGGCGGAGTCGACGTCCCCGTTGCCCAGCGCGGCCAGGGCCGCCTCGAGCGCGACAGGCACGGCGGCCGCGTGGTGGCGCATGGCCGCGAACGTGTCGGCAGCGTCGGCCGTGCCCGCCAGCTGAATGCCGATCGAACCGATGAGCGCGGCGTCCGGTCCGGCCGGCAACGGTGTGGCGGCAGGGTCCGCGGCCAGCCGAGCCGATTCGAGCGACGCGACGGCCTCCGTCGC
>JADLBB010000138.1 GCA_020848055.1 Chloroflexota bacterium
GCTCCGAGCACGACGCGCGCCAGGCGATCGCCGACGCGCACCGGCCACTCGATCCAATCGTTCCAGCCCTCGACCACGCGCGCGCCCCAGTCGGCGGTGATGGCCTCAACCCGTGTCCGCGCCGCGTGTGACAGCCGACCGAGCGAGTTGCCATCGAGGTAGATCCGGCCCGGATCGTCGATGACGAACCGATCGCGGAACGCGCTGATAGGATCATCAGCGTCGAGGCGCTCAGCGTGGGCACGCTCGAGCGCGGCCGCATCGATCATCCGGCGCCGGGCCCATGGATGTACTCGACGAACTCGCTCACGAGACCGAAGCCCATCCGCTCCCGCCTGGCTCGTTGGTCAGCCGACGGGGCTGTCGGCGTCCCACTCCTCGAGGAACTTGCGGATGTCGGCCAGGAAGAAGCCGACCTGCGCGCCGTCGAGCACGCGATGGTCGAACGAGCAGGTCATGTTCATCATGTGCCGGATGGCGATGACGTCCTCGCCGTCGACCTCGATGACGCGCGGCCGCTTGACGATTGCCTCCATCGACAGGATGGCGACCTCGGGCGCGTTGACGATCGGCATCGAACTGACCGATCCGAACCAGCCGGTGTTGTTGACCGTGAACGTGCCGCCCACCAGCTCCTCCAGGCGCAGCTTGCCCGAGTGGGCGCGCGAGCTCAGGTCACGGATGCGAGCGTTCACGCCGCTGATGCTCAGCTGATCGGCGTTGTGGATGACCGGCACGATCAGGCCGTTGTCCACGGCCACCGCGATGCCGATGTTCATGGCCTGCTTGAGGATGATCCGGTCCTCGGCGAACTGGCTGTTGACCGTCGGGTGCTTGCGCAGGACCTCGGTGGCCGCCTTGACCACGACGGCGACGTACGACAGCGAAGCGCCCTCGCGTGCCTTGAACGCCATGTTGTTGGCCTCGCGCCAGCGGACGACGTTGGTCACGTCGACCTCGATGACCGTGTAGGCGTGCGGCACGGTCTGCATGACCTGGGTCATCTTGCGGGCGATGCCACGCCGCATCTGGCTCAGGGGTACCTCGGTATCGCCCGCCGTCGGTGCCGGGACGGGTGCGGGCGCGGGCACGGGCGCGGGTGCAGACAGCGCCGGAGCAGCGGAAGCGGCAGGTGCCGGCTGCGGCGATGGAGTCGGGGATGCGCCGGCGACCGGTTCGGCGGCCGGCGGGGCCGCCTGGGCCGCCTGCCCGCGCTCGACGAAGGCGAGGACGTCGTCGCGCGTGACGCGCCCACCGAGGCCGCTGCCAGCCAGTTGAGACAGGTCGATCCCATGCTCCCGGACCAGCCGTCGAACGGCCGGAGTCATCCGAGCGCCGCCATCGGTTGTGTCCGGCTCCGATGCGGGTGCAGGCGTGGGCTCCGACGGCGCTGCCATCACCGGAACGGTGTCCACCGATGACGTCGACGCGGGTGCGGCCTCGATCTCCAATTCCGGCTCCGGGGATGCGGCGACCGGAACCTCAGATTCGGCGACCGGCGCGGGAGCTGCCGGCTCGATCGGTTCTGCTGCTGCGGACTCCGGCGCCGCGGACTCCGACGCCGCGGCACCGGCGCCATCGGCATCGATCTCGGCAACCGCCGTGCCGACGGCGACGGTCTCGCCATCGGGGACGAGGATCTTCGTCACGGTCCCTGCCACCTCGGCCGGCACCTCGGCGTTGACCTTGTCGGTGACGACCTCGAACAGCGGGTCGTACTGGGCGACCGTGTCGCCCTCCTTGACCAGCCAGCGCTCGATCGTGCCTTCGGTCACCGATTCGCCCAGCTGGGGCATCTTGATCGTGGTTGCCATCGGTTCGGAGCCTTCCTTACGTCCGGTGTGGTCGCGTCGCGCCATGGCGCGCAGTCGTCATTGTGTCCGATGCGGCCGCGTCGCGACCGGCGTTGCTGCTCGGTGTCGAATGCATCGGTCAGTACGCCGCCAGCTTGCGCGCGGCATCGACCACGCGAGCGGGGCTGATCATGAACCAGTCCTCGAGGTTGTGGTGGTAGGGCACGCCAGGAACCTCGGGTCCCGCCAGGCGAGTGACCGGGCCGTCGAGGTGCTCGAATCCCTCCTCGGCGATCTCGGCAGCCACCTCGGCGCCGAAGCCGCCGAACCGGTTGGCCTCGTGCACGACCAGCGCCTTGCCGGTCTTGGCGACCGATGTCATCACCGTGTCGAGGTCGAGCGGCCGCAACGTGCGTAGGTCGATGACCTCGGCCTCGAGGCCGTCCTCGCGGGCGAGCGTCTCGGCGGCCTCGAGCACGACGGTTCGCATGTATCCGTAGCACACGATCGACAGGTGGTGGCCGGCGCGGGCCACGGCGGCACGACCGATCGGCACGACCGTGTCACCCTCGGGCACCTCCGCCTTGAACATTCGGTACGTCTTCTTGTGCTCGAAGAACATGACCGGGTCGGGATCGCGGATCGCGGACTTGAGCAGCCCCTTGGCATCGGCCGGGGTGCCGGGCGCGACGATCTTGAGGCCGACGGTCGAGGTGAAGTACGCCTCGTTGGACTGGCTGTGGTACAGCGCTCCGTGCACGCCGCCGCCGTACGGCATGCGGATGACCATCGGCGCGCTGAACGTGCCGTTCGAGCGGTAGTGGATGCGGCTGATCTCCGACACGATCTGGTTGAACGCGGGGTACACGAAGTCGGCGAACTGCATCTCGGCGATCGGCCGCAGCCCGTAGACCGCCGCGCCCATGGCGGCGCCGGCGATCATCGCCTCGGTCAAGGGGGTGTCCAGCACCCTCTTGTCCCCGTACTTGGCCCACAGGCCCTCGGTTGCGCCGAACACGCCGCCCTTGCGGCCGACGTCCTCTCCCAGGACCATGACCCGCTCGTCGCGCTCCATCTCCTCGTCCATGGCGGAGCGGATGGCCTCCAGGATGTTGAGCTGTGCCATCAGTGCGATCCTCCGTCCACCGGCTCGAGCGGCGTCGGCGTGCCGCTGCCGGCGATCGGGTTGGCATAGACGCGCTCGTGGGCGTCGGAGGTTGTCGGCTCCGGCCGCGCCTCGGCGCGCGCGGACGCCGCGTTGACCTCGGCCTTGACCTCGGCCCGCAGCCGCTCGTCGGTCACGTCGTCGAGCACGCCGATCTGGCGCAGCTCGGTCGCGAAGGCGGGGATGGGGTCGCGCGCCTTGAGGGCCTCGACCTCGGCCGGATCGCGGTAGCGGCGCTGATCGTCGTCGGACGAGTGCGACGTCAGCCGCACGACGCGCGCCTCGATCAGCGTTGGACCGTCGCCGCGCCTGGCACGCTCGTGTGCCTCCTTCGCCGCCGCGTAGCAGGCGATCGGATCGGAGCCGTCCACGGTGACCCCGGGCATGCCGTACCCGGCGGCGCGGGCCGCCACCGAGCCGCCGCCGACCTGGCGGTCGAGCGGCACGCTGATGGCGTAGCCGTTGTTCTCGCACGCGAAGATGACCGGCAGCCTGTGGACGCCGGCGAAGTTCATGGCCTCGTGGATCTCGCCCTGGTTCGAGGTGCCCTCGCCGAAGCTGGTCATGGCCACGACGTCATCGCCGCGGACCCAGGCGCCCATCGCGATCCCGACCGCGTGCAGCACCTGGGTCCCGACCGGTGAGCTCAGGCTGACGATGTTGTACGGCGCGCCACCGTAGTGGCCGGGCATCTGGCGTCCGCCGGAGCTGACGTCATCGGCCTTGGCAAGATGGGCGGTGATGATGTCCTCGGCGCTCATCCCGAAGGTCATCGTGCTGGCGATGGACCGATAGAACGGCGCCATCCAGTCGACGCCCTTGCGCATCGGCCAGGTGATGGCCACCTGCGCGCCCTCGTGGCCCTGGCCGGAGATGATGAAGGCGATCTTGCCGGCGCGCTGCATGAGCCACATGCGCTCGTCGACCGCACGCGCGAGGAGCATGGCGCGATACATGGCCAGCACGTCCTCGTCCACCAGGCCGAGTTCGGCGTGTCGGGGTCGGATCTCCGTCTGTGCCATCGGCGGTTCCTCCATGGCGTGATCGCCTAGACGTGGATCGGTGTGCCGTCGACCGCCATGGCGGCTTCGGGCAGGACCTCGGGCAACGTCGGGTGCGCGTGGACGGTCGTCGCGATCTCGCCGGCGGTGCCCTCGACGACCTGCGCGAACGTGGGTTCGGCGATGAGGTCGCCCGCGTGCGGCCCGATGATATGCGTGCCGAGCAGCAGGCCGCTGCCGGCATCGGCCACGAACTTGGCGAACCCGTCGATCTCGCCAACGATCGTCGCCTTGCCGAGCGCGCGGAACGGGAACTGGCCGGTCCGCACGGTGTGGCCCGCCGCGACCGCCTCGGCCTCGCTCAGCCCGACCGATGCGATCTGTGGCCGGCAGAACGTGACGCGCGGCATCTGGTCCATCCGCACCGGCTCAGGGTCGTGGCCGGTCATGTGCTCGACGGCCACCACGGCCTCGTGGCTGGCGACGTGGGCCAGCGCCAGCCCGGGCACGATGTCGCCGATGGCGTACAGGTTCGGCACGCCGGTCCGCATGAACCCGTCCACCTTGACGTAGCCACGCTCGATCTGCAGGCCATCGATGGCCTCGAGCCCGATACCATCGGTCAGCGGTCGTCGCCCGGTGGCGACCAGGATGACGTCGACCGCGAAGTCGGTGCGCTTCGAGCCGTCCCGGCTGGCGACGGTGAATCGCACCTCGTCGTCGGCCTTGACGAGCGTCTCCGGATCGATCGTCGATGCGACGTGGACGTCGATCCCGCGCTTGCGGAACACGCGCGCCAGCTCCTTGCTGACGTCGGCGTCCTCGAGCGGCACGACCCGCTCGAGGTACTCGATCAGGGTCACCGTCGCGCCGAAGTCGCGGTACAGGCTGGCCCACTCGACGCCGATGGCCCCGGCCCCCACGATCGCGACGCGGGCGGGGACGTCCCCGCGGGTGAGTGCCTCGTCCGAGGTGATGACCAGGCGTCCATCGGGCTCCAGCCCGGGCAGCGATCTCGGCGCCGAACCGGTGGCCAGGATCAGGTTGGTGGCGCTGGCGTCGACCTCGCCGGACTCGCCGCCGCTGACGCGGACGCTGGTCGGGCCGGTCAGGACGCCGGTGCCGCGCAGGACCGTGATCCGGTTCTTCTTCATCAGGAACTCGACGCCACCGACGTGCTTGTCGATGACGGCGTCGCGCCGCTTCGCCAGCGCGGCGTAGTCGAGGCCGACGCCGTCGTGGCCGGTCAAGCCGAACTCGGCGCCCTGCTCGCTCACGCGGTGCAGCAGGTCGGCGGTCTCCAGCAGTGCCTTGGACGGGATGCAGCCGCGGTTCAGGCACGTGCCGCCCAGCCTGTCGCGCTCGACCAGGCCGACTGACAGGCCGAGCTGCGCCGCCCGGATGGCGCCGACGTAACTCATGCCGCCGCCGACGATGACCAGGTCGAACTGTTGTGCGTCGGCCATCAGGCTGGCACCGCACCGGTGGTGGCGAGACGGGCACCGGCGTCGAGCGGACGGCACTCGTATTCGGACAGGCGATCGCGCCATTCCTCGGGGACGGGTATCGGGCGGCCGGTGGCGTAATCGAAGCAGACCAGGACGCTCGACACCTCGGCGGCCAGGCGTTCATCGGGTCCGGCAGTCATCCGGTGCTCCATGCCGAAGCTGGTTCGACCGATGCGGCCGACGCGGCTGTGCACGGTCACCTCCTCGCCGAACATGATCGGCGAGCGGAAGTCGATCGCGATCCGGGCCAGGATGAGCGGCAGGCGCGCGAACGGCTGGTCACTGCGCAGGACCTCGAGCAGGTACGTGATGCGCGCCTGCTCGACGTAGCTGCTGAAGACGGCGTTGTTGACATGCCCGAAGGCATCGATGTCGCGGAAGCGCGCGCGCAGCGTCGTGCGATGGCGGAAGTCGTCGGTCACCGTTGCCATTCTAGCGGAGGGGGCCCGATCCGCGGTCCCAGGGCAGCTGTGGCGACGCGTTGCGGCCCTGTGCCGCTGGCCGTTTGCGTCCGGGCGCACGTAACCACGAGGTTGGGACCGTTCCGGGTTGATTCGGGATCATCGCTTGCGCCCCTGCGCACAACTTGATCAAACCTGACCTCAAGGTCGCAGTTGTGTGCGCCGCGGCGCAAGTCGGGCCGCCGCCGTCGAAGCCCGACCCCTACAGCGCGGTACCGATCCGGTCCAGCAGGCCCGCCAGCAGGGTGACCCGCGGAACGACGCTGTCGAGGTCCAGCCACTCGTCGACCGAGTGGTCGTCGCCGCCGACCGGCCCGAGGCCGTCGAGCGTCGGCACGCCCAGTGCGGCCGTCGTGTTCGCGTCCGAGGCGCCGCCGGTGGCGGCATCGGCCAGGTCGAACCCGAGCTCGCCGGCGATCTCGACGGCCAGCGCGACCAGTCGCGCGGACGCATCGGTCTTCTCCATGGGTGGATGGCCGGCCGAGCGAGACAGCGTCACAGTCACGCCGTCGATCGTGGGCGTCCCCGCGATGCGTGCTATCTCTTGTGACGCGGCTTCGAACTCCTCGACCGTCGCCGCGCGCAGGTCGACCTCCATGCGGCAGGCGGCGGCCACGACGTTCGGCCGCGTCCCACCGTTGATCACGCCGGCGTTGACCGTCACGCTCGGCCAGCGACCGTTGAGGGCGTGCATGGCCAGCACCTGGTGTGCGGCCTCCA
>JADLBB010000139.1 GCA_020848055.1 Chloroflexota bacterium
ACGTTCAAGGAAACGTTCATGAAGCCCGCCGATTCCCAGCTCCTCGAGACCGAGCGGTGGATTCGGGAGCAGATCGGCATGGCCTACGGCATCCCGCCGTTCCTCATGGGATCGCTCGAGCCGGGTGCCGTGTCGTATGCATCGACCGAGCAGCAGGGTATCGCCTACAAGCAGTCGGCCATCCGCCCGATCACCGACCGCATCGCCAACGCCCACCGTCGCCTGCTGCCGCCGGGCCAGCAGATGAAGTTCAACCTCGACGGCCTGCTGGCCGCCGACTTCAAGACCCGGACCGAGGGCTACCGATCCATGGTGCAGTCCGGGCTCATGCGTCCCAACGAGGCGCGTGCCAAGGAAGACCTGGAGCCGCTGTCCGACGAGGAAGGCGGCAACGAGACGTGGATGCCGCTCAACTTCGCGCCGGCCCGCGTCGTCAAGGCGTTCCCGCTGCCGTCCGACCTACCTGGGCGACCGGGACCAGAGCAAGGAGTTCCCGCCAATGGCGAAGCATGAGCGGCGATTTGCCATCGACGGGTGGCAGTCTGTCGATTTCCAGATGCGTGCGGCCGAGGACGGCGACGGCATGGTGTTTGAGGGCTACGCCTCTGTCTTCAACACCGACTCGGACGGGCCGATCCCCGGCTTCGGAGTGGAGCGCATCCTTCCCGGCGCGTTCAAGCGCAGTCTGGGCATGAAGCGCGACATCAAGATGTTCCTCAACCACAACAGCGACCTGCTGCTCGCCTCGCGCGATGCCGGCACGCTGGACCTCGCCGAGGACGACATCGGCCTTCTGGCGCGCGCTCGCTTCATCGACACCACGGTCGGCCTCGACACGGCCAAGAACGTGCGTGCCAAGAACGTCACCAAGATGTCCTTCGGCTTCTCGCCGGTTCGATTCGCGGCCCGCACCGACGGGACCGAGGGCACAGAGCACGCGGAGGTGTCCCTCTGGGAAGTCTCGCCGGTCACATCGTGGCCTGCGTATGACGCCACATCCGCATCGGTCCGGCACCTGACCCACCTGGCCGAAACCGACCCGGAGCAGTTCAAGCACGAGGCTGAGGGCTTCCTCGAGCGACTCACGCCCGAGGGCTGTGACTTTGTCCGTGACTACCTGAATCGCCACAGCGAGATTCCGCTGTTGGAACCCAATCTCGTCGCCCAACAGTCGAAGCTGCGAGACCACGAGGCCGCCCTGGCCGACATGGCTAGCCGCATCGGCTTGGCGTAAACCCACCCGCACGAACGCTCGGAGCGGCAGCCCGGAACCTCACGGTCGCCACCTGCTCGCCACCACCCAGTAGTCGGGACCCCATCCATCCATCCGGCACGTCTCGTTGAGGCGTGTTCGGGCATGTCTGAGGTTCCCATGAACGAGCAGATCAAGCATGCCTTCGAGGAGTACCGCAAGGCCGTCCAGGCCGAAGCGGCGCTCACCGAAGAGATCCAGAGCCGGGAGGACAAGCGTCCGACCGCCGAGGATCAGACCCAGTTCGAGCGCATGGAGGCCGACATCGACCTCTGGCGCAAGGAGACCCAGCGGCTGCTGAAGGTGGCCGAGCGGTCGCAGGAAGTCGACGAGCTTCGCGCCCAGTTCGGCTCGCTGTTCCAGCAGGACGACGCTCGGGAGCGAACGCCGGTCAAGACCGACGGTCAGCGCCTCATGGATGCGCGCGCCTCGATCCTTGCCGGTGGCGAGGGTCGGGAGTTCGACTCCATCACCACGCGGGCCTATGTCCGCCAGCTCGCCAATCGGTTCGACGTTCGTGCGCTCGCCAGCCCCGGTGGCACGGCGATCGACACCACGTTCATCGACCAGGTCCTGTTCTACGAGGTGGACGAGAGCCCGATGCTCGACCCCGCCGTCGTGGACGTCCGGGTCACCACCCGTGGTGAGCCGATCTACTTCCCGCGCCTGACGGCCGACGCCAACGTCGCGGGCACGCTGACGGCCGAGGCCGCGCAGCTCAACGAGGCGGACCCGACCCTCAGCCGGGTCGAGCTGAACGCCTACAAGTACGGCGGGATCACCCTCTGGAGCTCGGAGCTCGACGAGGACGACGTGATCGGCATTCAGGATGTCCTGGCTCGCTCGCTGGCGCGCCACATCGTGGAGCAGGTCAACGGCCCGCTGACGACCGGCGGTGGCTCGAACGCCCCCAACGGCATCATCAATGCCGCGGCCAACGGTGGCACGGCAGCCGGCACGGCGAACAACACGTTCTTCGGGCCGGACGACGTGATCGACCTGTTCTACGGCCGCAAGCCGGCGTACCGCCGACGCGGCAACTGGATGGCGTCCACGACGGGCCTTGCGAAGATCCGCAAGCTGCAGGACTCCACCGGCCAGAAGATCTGGCAGCCGTCGCTCATCCCCGGTGCGCCGGAGACCGTGCTCGGGCGTCCGATCTTCGAGAACCCGGACATGGCCGCGGTCGCCTCGGCGTCCAAGTCGGTCCTGTTCGGTGACACGCATGCGTACGTCACGCGGCGTGTCGGCTCGGCCCGCATCGCCGTGAGCCGCGACTACAAGTTCAACACCGACGAGCTTGCAGTCCGCGTCACCGAGCGCATCGACGGCGACCTGCTCGATGCCAACGCGGTGGCGTACCTCGTCTCGGCCGTCGCCTGACAGATGGACTGACCCCACCACAAGAGGGTCCGACTGGCCGCCGTAAGCGGCCACTTCACATACCAAACGGAGGGCAATCCGTTGCGAATCTTGTGGATGAGCAACAGCCCCAACGCCGGGACCGGCTACGGGGTGCAGAGCGCCGAGGTGCTGCCGAGGCTCAAGGCCGACGGGCACGAGGTGGCGGTCGCCGCCAACTTCGGCTTCAACGCCACGCAGGGGCTCGCGGAGTGGGAAGGCATCCTGACCTTCCCCTCATCGAAGGACCAGGCGCTCAACGACATCATCGCCGCCTACGCATCCGAGTGGCGTGCGGACTGGACGATCAGCCTGTACGACACCTGGCCCATGCAGCGCGACCAGTGGCCCGAGAAGGTGGCCTCGTGGGTCCCGATCGACCACGACCCCGTCCCGCCCGCCGTGGCCGACTGGTGCAGGACCGTCCGACCGATCGCCATGAGCCGCTTCGGCCAGCGCAAGCTGCGCGAGCAGAACATCGACGCGGTCTACATCCCGCACTCGGTCAACACCGAGGTTTTCCGCCCGACAGCGGAGTACCGCGACAAGCCGCCGCGCGAGCTGCTCGGGCTTCCCGATAACGCATTCGTGGTCGTCATCGCGGGTGCCAACCAGGGCATCAGCCCTCCGCGCAAGGCGTGGCCGCAGATGTTCCAGGCGCTCGCGCACTTCATGAAGTCCCACCCCGACGTGTGGGTCTATCTGCACACCGACCTGAACCAGCGCCCACCGAGCGGGCTGGACCTCACACTGCTCATGAAGGCGTGCGGCATCGACGGGGAGCGGGTCCGCTTCACCGACGCCTACGTCTATACCACCGGGCGCATCACGCAGGCCGACCTCGCCGCCATCTACACCATGGGCGACGTACTGCTGTCCACGTCCATGGGCGAGGGGTTCGGCGTCCCGGTCATCGAGGCCCAAGCCTGCGGCCTGCCGGTCATCGTCAGCGACTTCTCCGCGCAGCCCGAGCTGTGCGAGTCGGGCTGGCTGGTCAAGGGCCAAGG
>JADLBB010000140.1 GCA_020848055.1 Chloroflexota bacterium
ATGGCCTCCGTCGTCGGTGACCTGTTCTGCGCGGCATGCGGGGCGCCGCTCAAGTCTGCCAACTGAGTTCAGTGGAAGCCGAGCCGCGCTGGCTCCTCCTCACGATGCGCCCATGGCGGCCGGTTGCTGGTCGCCGCGGTCCAGTCCGGGACCGCAATGCGCCCGCGTGGGCCGATTGGTGGCGTCGGACGTTCGCATGGCGTCGGCCCTGAGCGTGGGATCCGCGACTCGCCGCCCTGGCGAGCCGATAACCGGCCATCCTGAGCCGATTGCGGTCCACGGACGCCCGGACCGATCGCAATGGGCCCTCCGCGGCCGGTTCCGCCGGCGCGCCCGCGCGCCAGCCGCGGCGTTCAGGCGCCGTCGCTCAGGAGTAGAGCGGATTCAGCCGGTCGGGCTCGATCGCGAGCTCACCGATCGCGCTCTTGAGTTCGTCGGGAGTAGCCTTGCCCTCGCGGCACAGGCCGTGCAGGGCGGCGTAGGCGATGTGCGCCGCGTTGACCTCGAAGTGCTCGCGCAGCGCGTCGCGCGTGTCGGAGCGGCCGAAGCCATCGGTACCCAGGACGGTGTACGAGCGCGTGACCCACGGGGCGATGAGATCGGGCAGGGTCTTGAGATAGTCGGTGGCGGCCACGATCGGTCCCTCCGACGGAGCGAGGCACTGGCTGACGTACGGGATGCGCTGCTCCGCGTCGGGGTGCAGGCGGTTCCAGCGCTCGGCGTCAAGGGCGTCGTTGCGCAGTTGCTGGAAGCTTGTCGCGCTCCACACGTCGGCGGCGACGTCGAAACGCTCCGCCAGCAGCGCCTGGGCGACCAGCGCCTGCTGCAGGATCGGTCCCGACGCCAGCAACTGAACGCGTCGCGTGCCACCCGATGCCTGACGGAACCGATACAGGCCGCGGATGATGCCCTCCTCGACGCCATCGGGCTTCGGCGCCTGCGCCCAGTTCTCGTTGTAGATGGTGACGTAGTAGAAGACGTCCTCGCCCTGCTCGCCGTACATGCGCTCGATGCCCTCGCGGATGATGACCGCCAGCTCGTAGGCGAAGGCGGGATCGTAGGCGCGGACGTTGGGGATGACCGTGGCCAGGACCTGCGAGTGGCCGTCGGTGTGCTGCAGGCCCTCTCCGGTCAGCGTGGTGCGCCCGGCGGTGGCGGCCATCATGAAGCCGCGACCGCGGGCGTCGCCGAAGGCCCAGACCTGGTCGCCGGTGCGCTGGATGCCGAACATCGAGTAGAAGGTGTAGAACGGGATGACCGGCTCGGACCAGGTGGCATACGCGGTGCCGGCCGCCTGGAAGCTGGCGATCGAGCCCGCCTCGGTGATGCCCTCCTCGAGGATCTGGCCGTCGGTCTTCTCGATGTACGCCAGCAGCAGCTCGGCATCGACCGGGGTGTAGCGCTGGCCCAGCGGGTTGTAGATGCCGACCTCGCGGAACAGGGGGTCCATGCCGAACGTGCGCGCCTCGTCGGGGATGATGGGCACCACGCGGTGGCCGATCTGCGGGTCGCGCACCAGGTTGCGGATCAGGCGGCTGTAGGCCATGGTGGTGCTGGCCGGTCGCTCGGAGCCGGCGAAGAACTCGGCGAAGGCGTCGCCGGCTGGCGCGGGCAGCGGCTTGGGCACGTACGTTCGCTTCGGCAGCGAGCCGCCCAGCGCGCGGCGCCGCTCGAGCATGTACCTGATCTCCGGCGAGTCCGGGCCGGGGTGGTAGTACGGCGCCTCCTTGAGCTTCTCGTCGGGGATCGGCAGTTCCAGCCGGTCGCGGAAGACTCTCAGCTCTTCGGCAGTCAGCTTCTTGGCCTGGTGGGTGACGTTGCGGCCCTCGATGCCGGGGCCCAGCGTCCAGCCCTTGATCGTCTTGGCCAGGATGACCGTCGGCGCGCCGGTGTGGGCCACCGCTGCAGCGTAGGCCGCGTACAGCTTGCGGTAGTCGTGGCCGCCGCGGCGCAGCTTGCGCAGGTCGTCATCGGACAGGTGCTCGACCAGCGCCCGCAGGCGCGGGTCGGGCCCGAAGAAGTGCTCGCGGATATAGGCGCCGTCGCTGACCGCCATGCGCTGGTAGTCGCCGTCGAGCGTGTCGGCCATCTTGTTGAGCAGCACGCCATCGGTGTCGCGCGCCAGCAGGTCGTCCCACTCGCGAGCCCAGATGACCTTGATCACGTTCCAGCCGGCGCCGCGGAAGATCGACTCGAGCTCCTGGATGATCTTGCCATTGCCGCGCACCGGTCCGTCGAGGCGCTGCAGGTTGCAGTTGACGACGAAGGTCAGGTTGTCGAGGCCCTCGCGCCCGGCCAGGCTCAGCGCCCCGACCGATTCGGGCTCGTCCATCTCGCCATCTCCGAGGAAGCCCCACACCCGCGAGCGGCTGGTGTCGGCGATGCCGCGCGCGGCGAGGTAGCGGTTGAAGCGGGCCTGGTAGATGGCCGCCAGCGGGCCGAGGCCCATGCTGACGGTCGGGAACTGCCAGAAGTCGGGCATCAGCCGCGGGTGCGGGTAGCTCGACAGGCCGAGATGCGGCGTCAGCGACTCGCGCCGAAAGTGGTCCAGGTTGTCCTCGCTGAGGCGACCCTCCAGGAACGCCCTTGCATAGAAGCCCGGTGCCGCATGGCCCTGGAAGAAGACCTGATCGCCGGGACCGTCATCGGAGCCGCGGAAGAAGTGGTTGAAGCCGACCTCGTACAGGCTTGCGGCACTGGCGTACGTGGACAGGTGGCCGCCGATGCCCTCGTACCGAGTGTTGGCGCGCAGGACCATGGCGAGGGCGTTCCAGCGAATCATGCGCCGGACGCGCAGCTCCATCGCCTCGTCGCCGGGGAAGTAGGGCTCCTGCTCCGGGCTGATGGTGTTGACGTAGCGCGTCTGGGTCAGCGACGGCAGGCCGACCTGCAACTGCCTTGCGCGCTTGAGGAGCCGATACAGGATGAACCGCGCCCGATCGGTGCCTGACGAAGCGACGACGTCGTCCAGGGAGTCCACCCATTCGGCGGTCTCGTCCGGATCTATGTCCGGCAACTGCTGCTTGAACTGGTCGAACAGGTCGTGCAAAGGTGGCTGCATCTCGGGCCTATCGTACAGCCCGATGCGGATCGATGGGATTCGCCGATCGGACCGAGCTCGGGCTCGAGATCCTCCGCGAGAACGACGCGATGATCGTGTTCGCCGCGGGCGCCGGCACCAAGCTGTCCTGAGGCACCGCGCCCAGCGACGTGCCATCATCGGTGACCGATGCGCACGATCTACCGATCCGAGCCACCCTGGCCACACCGCGTGCTGATCGTCGGAGGGGGTTTCGCCGGCGTGGAGACGGCTCGACACCTCGAGCGGCTGACGCGTGGCCGGAGCGACGTCGAGGTCTGGATCGTCAGCCGCGAGAACTTCACCGTCTTCACTCCCCTCCTGCCGGAGGTCTGTTCCGGCGGCCTCGAGGCGCGTCACTGCGTCACCGCCCTGCGCGCCCAACTGCACCGCCCGTCGAGCTGGGCAGTGACCGGCGAGGTCACCGCGATCGACCTCGACGCCAGGCAGGTGGCGGTCATCGGTGGCGATGGGGAGGTCCATCGGCTCAACTACGACACCCTGGTCCTGGCGCTCGGCGGCGAGACGGCCACGTTCGGGATCAAGGGCATCGCCGAGTACACGGTCGGCATGAAGACGCTGGCCGATGCGTTCGCCCTGCGCAACCGGATCATCGAGATGCTCGAGCGCGCCGACCTGGAGACCGATCCCGACGAGCGACGCGCCCTGCTGACGTTCGTCATCGGTGGGGCAGGCTTCAGCGGCGTCGAGACCGCCGGCGAGATCGAGGCGTTCGTGCGCCGCACCCGTCGACGGTTCTACCCCAAGATCGCCACCGATGAGATCGCCGTCCACCTCGTGGAGCTCAAGCCGACCGTCCTGCCCGAGCAGGAAGCGGCCATGGGCGAGTACGCCGAGCGCCGGTTGCGCCAGCGAGGCTTCCACCTGCATCTCGGCACACCGATCCGGGAGGTTCGCGAGGTGGGCGTCGTGATCGGGGAGGACACGTTCATCCCGAGCCGAACCGTCGTGTGGACCGGTGGCGTGCAGCCGTCGCCCATCGTCCGCGATTCCGGGGTCGAGGTCGATCGCGCCGGGCGCGCCGTGGTGACCGCCACGATGGCAACCAGCCGTGCAGGGGTGTGGGCCATCGGCGATTGCGCGCGCATCCCGAACGCCGAACGGCCCGGCGAGTTCCATGGGCCGACCGCGCAGAACGCGGTGCGCGAGGCGAAGCAGCTGGCGCGCAACATGGTGGCATCCATCGATGGGCGCCCACACGACGTGCGGCCGTTTCGATACACGACCATCGGCACGCTGGCGAGCATCGGCAACCACACCGGGGTGGGGAAGGTGTTCGGGATCGGCGTGCGAGGTGCGATCGCCTGGTTTATGTGGCGCGGCTACTACTGGAGCCGGGTGCCGGGCATCGGCGGCAAGATGCGGGTTGCCCTTGACTGGCTGCTCAATTCGATCTTCGGCTCGGACCCGGTGCAGCTCAAGGTCGACGATCCGCGTCACCCCGGCGCCATGGGTCCGTCCGGCACGCGACGGGGGCCGGTTCGCCACGTCGACCCGCGCGGCTGACCCTCGCTAGACTGTCGCCGATGTCACGCGAGGAACGGCGCGCCTACCAGCGCCAGATGAAGGGCATGGAGAAAGGTCCGCAGCTGCCGCCGGCGGCCAAGGAGCGGGCCGAGCGCAACGCGGCGCGCAGGGCGCAGCGCAGGTCGAAGGAGCCGGCCACGCAGGCCGGCGAGTTCACGACCCAATTCTGGTTGCGCGGCGTCGGCGTCGCGGCGATCGTCGGGTTCCTGGGGTTCAGCCTGCAGTGGGGCGAGGGCATGCCGCGAGCGCTGTACGTGGGCATGGCGGTGGCGGCCGTGGCCTTGCTGCTGGCCGTCGGGTTCAGGGTCCTCCAGCGCCGATTGCCGGCCGCGCGCCCCTGACGGCGGGATGCCCGCGGCCGCGCTCCAGCTCGTCGGTGCCGCGCTCGCGGGCTACCTGATCGGCGCCATCCCGGTGGGGGTGCTGGTCGGCCGCCTGCGCGGCGTCGACCCGCGCGATTCGGGATCGGGTCGCACCGGCACGACCAACGCCATCCGCTCGCTCGGCGTCGGGCCGGCGGCGGCCGTAGCGGTCGGGGACATCGCCAAGGGACTCATCGCGGTTGGGGTGGGGACCGCGATCGGACCAGAGCCCTGGGGCGCGGCCGCCGGCGCGGTGGCGGCGGTGATCGGGCACGTGCGCTCGGTGTTCATCGGATTCGGCGGCGGACGCGGCGTGGCGACCGGGGCGGGGGCGATGGTCGTGCTGGCACCGATCGCGGTGGCGGTCGCGCTGGTCGAGCTGGTCACCATCATCTGGGCCACGCGCCTCGTGTCGCTGGCATCGCTGTCGGCAGCGACGACGGTGGCGATCGTGACCGTGGCGCTCTACCTGCTCGGCAACGTCGGGCCCGAGGCGGCCGTGGCCGGCGTGCTGATCGCCGCCATCGTGATCGTCGCGCACCTCGACAACATCGGCCGCCTGCTGGCCGGCAGCGAACGGCGGCTGGGACAATGAGCCGATGACGGCCGCGCCCCACCCCCCGAGCATCGCGACGCTGCCGAACCTGCTGGGCGTCGGGCGCATCGCGGCCACGCCGCTGGTCATGATCCTGCTGCTCGCCGACGGCGCCGGCACCGACCTGGCCGCCGCGTTGCTGTTCATCGTGGCCGCGTTGTCGGACATCGCCGATGGCTGGATCGCCCGCGCGCGCAACCAGGTCTCGCCGTTCGGGGTGTTCATGGACCTGGCGGCCGACAAGGTCCTGGTCGCGGGCGTGATCGTTGCCATGGTCGCCGATGGACTCGTGCCGGCCTGGATCGCGGCCGCCATCCTGGTCCGCGAGTTCGTTGTGCAGGCGGTTCGCCAGCTGGCCGCGAGCGAGGACGTCGTGATCAGCGCCCGTGCCCTCGGCAAGGCCAAGACGCTCACCACCAATGCCGGCCTGTTCGTCGTGCTGCTCGCCGCGGATGCGGCCACCGGTGGACCGATGGCCGCCACCGGCCTGGGCACTGCGCTCGACGCCCTCGGCTTCTGGCTGCTGGTGGTCGCGGTGGCGCTGGCCGTCGTGTCGGGGCTGGACTACCTGCGCGGCGCATGGCCGATCATCATCGGCCGATCGGACGAACCGGCTACTTGATGAGCTTGCGCTCCATCTGGCGCATGGCGAGCCACATGAAGAACGCGAAGAAAGCCACGAGGTAGACCAGGTCCCACGCCTGTGCCGGCCCCACGATGCCGGTGGACAGGCCGCGGATGAGGCTGATCGAGTGGTACAGCGGCGTGGCCTGCATGAAGGCCTGGATGAACCACGGGTAGATGCTGATCGGGAAGAACGTGCCGCTGAACAGGAACATCGGCATCACGATCAGGCCCATCGGCACGTCGAAGTCGTTGACCGAGCGCAGGTACGAGGTCCCGGCCAGGCCGGCGGCGCTGAACGCGGCGGCGACGAGCAACGCGGCCGGGATCATCAGGACGCCCCAGGGCGAGAGGATGAGCCCGAAGGCCCACATGATGAAGAACATGGCGACCGCGTACAGCGCCGACCGCATGAGGGCCCACAGCATCTCGCCGATGGCGATCTCGGTGATGCCCATCGGGGTGGCCAGCACGCCGTCGTACGTCTTGGCGAAGTTGAGCTTGAAGAAGACGTTGAAGATAGTCTCGAACACCGCGCCGTTCATCGCCGCGGTGGCCAGCAGGGCGGGCGCCACGAACGCAGCGTAGGCGACCAGCCGGCCGTCGGCCAACGGCACGGTCTGCACGATCCCACCCAGTCCCAGACCGATGCCGGCGAGGTAGAAGATCGGCTCGAACACGCCGGAGAAGATGATCAGCCACTGGTGGCGGTAGACCATGATGTTGCGCTCGACCAGCCGCCGCGCGCGCCAGACGCGCGACCAGGCGATGGCGAGCGCACCGCCGCCGGGGGCGCCGATCGGTCGAGACAGGGTCGTCATCGGTCTCGCTCTCAGCCGGCCATCCGGCGGGTCAGGTTCCGCTCGGCCAGCACGGCACCGATGACGATCATGGCCACCAGGTAGCCGGCATGCAGCACCGCGGTGCCGGGATCGAGCTGGTCGAGGATCGCGCCGCGCACGAGCTGGACGCCGTGGAACAGCGGCGTGGCCCACGCCACGACCTGCAGCCCGTCGGGCAGCTGGGCAAGCGGGAAGAAGGTGCCGCTGAACAGGAACAGCGGGTTGATGACGAAGCGGAAGACCGCGCTGAAGCCGACGTCGTTGTGCTGGGTGGCGGTGAACGCGATCAGGCAGGCGCTGAACGCCAGGCCGATGAGCACCGCGGCCGGGATGGCCAGCAGTGCCAGCGGTGAGCGGGGGATTCCGAACAGCCACAGCACGACCAGGAACACGACCGCCAGCGACCCGATCCGGAACGCGGACCAGCCGAGTTCGCCGAGCAGGATGCTCCGGATGCCCAGCGGCGTGGACAGCATGGCCTCGTAGTTCCGGCCCCACATGATCTTGTTCATGATCGGGTAGGTCGACTCGAAGGTCGCGGTCTGCATGGCCATGGCGGCGAGCAGGCCCGGGCCGAGCCAGTCGATGTACTCGACGCCGCCGAACGCCTCCAGGCTCTGTTGCGTCATGAGCGTCCCGATCCCGATGCCCATGGCCGTCAGGAACAGGACCGGCTGCAGGAACCCGAACGCCAGCGACCGCCCCCACAGGCGCCGATAGACGAGCCAGTTGCGCTGCCAGACGCGGCCCGAGGCCGCCAGTACGGTCATGATCTGCCTACTCGACCAGCGAGCGGCCGGTCAGGCGCAGAAAGACATCTTCCAGGCTCGAGCGCCGGACGAGCGCCGATTCGATCGGGATGTCGCGCTGCTTGACCTGGTCGAGCGTGTGCTCGCCATCGGCGGTGTACAGCAGCAGGCGGTCTGGGAGCTCCTCGATCCGATCGGCCAGGCCGTCGAGCCGGCCGTCCAGGTTCTCACGCACGCCATCCGGGAAGCGCAGCTCGAGGACCTCCCGGGTCGAATGCTCGTCGATGAGCTGGCGCGGCGAGCCCTCGGCCACGATGTGGGCCTTGTCCATCACGACGAGGTGGTCGCACAGCTGCTCGGCCTCGTCCATGTAGTGGGTCGTGATGATGAGCGTCGCACCGCGCCGCTTGAGCTGGTAGAGCCGCTCCCACAGCAGGTGGCGTGCCTGCGGATCGAGGCCGGTCGTAGGCTCGTCCAGGATCACGAGGTCCGGCTCGTTGATCAGCGCCCGCGCGATCGTCAGGCGGCGCTTCATGCCGCCCGACAGTGGCTCCACCTGGTCCCTGGCACGCTCGTCGAGCTGGACGAACTCGAGCAACTCGTCGGTCCGCCTGCGCGCGACGTCGCCGGGGATGTCGAAGTAGCGCGCGTACATCTCCAGGTTCTCGCGCACCGTCAGCTCGGTGTCGAGGTTGTCGATCTGCGGCACCACGCCCAGCCGCGCCTTGATCTCGCGCGCCTGCGTGCGCGGATCCATGCCGATGACGCTCAACTCGCCCTCGGTCACCGGCGAGCTGCAGGCGATCATGCGCATGGTGCTGGTCTTGCCGGCGCCGTTGGGGCCAAGGAAGCCGAATGCCTTGCCGGGACGCACGTCGAAGTCGACGCCATCGACGGCCGTGAAGCCGTTCGGGTAGCGCTTGGTCAGGCCGCGGGCATGGACGAGGGACGGGTGAGGGCTCATCGGGCCCGCCATTCTAGCCGAGGGTGCGCAGGTCGCGGCCTCCCTCGACCGTGGCATGGAAGTTGTCGAGACCCTGGGCGTCGCGAGCCGCGTGGTAGCGGCCAATGACCGCATCGGCCGCGAGCCGCCCCCGAAGTTGGGCATCGAGCTCTTCGGCGAGCACCCGTGCCGAGCGGGCGGCGGAGTCCATCCCCTCACCGGTCCACGGGTCCTGGCGCATGCCCGAGTCGCCTACGAGCGCCCAGCCGGGGCCGGCCGGCACGCGGACGGTGCTCGGCTGCGGGCCCTGCCCGAGCAGACGGCTCACGACGGTGGCGGACCGGTACCGATCTGCCAACCCGCGATGTCGACCGATGCACGCGCCGAACGCCTCCAGCCCACCGGCGCGCACCTGGTGGAACGCGTCGCGGCTCACCGACACCGCGACGCAGGTCACGCCGGCGTCGGAGGGGAACACGTAGGCAAGCTCGTCGCCACGGAACGAGAACTCCGGGCCGTCCGGGGTCGCGCCGGCACCCGCCGCGGGCGCCTCGAAGCCAGTGAGGTACACGTAGAACAGGGCGCGGATTGGGTCGTGCCGCTCCTGGATCGGTGCGTCGACCAGCCGGGCAATCAGCGAACCCTGCCCGTCGGCACCCACCACCCAGCGGGCGCGGACGACCTCGTCGCCGATCCGCACACCAACCACCCGCCCGTCGTCCCGCACCAGGTCGGTGACGACCGAACGCTCGCGCAGCCGGACCGATGCGGACCGCGTCGCCCGTCGAACGAGCAGCGCGTCGAGCGCGAGGCGTCGCACCGACAGGTTGTACCCGAGCGACCCCGGGTCCTGGGGGTCGGTGACCGTCGGCTCTGCCCGGCCATCGGTGTAGAGGTATTCGCTGGACAGGCGTGGAGCGCCGGTTGCGTCGATCTCGTCGAGCAGGCCGAGCTCTCCCAGGACGCCGGCGAGGCCGGAACCACGGAAGAAATGGGTGGAGATGGCGTCACTTGGAAACGACGCACGGTCGACCAGGAGGACCCGGTGGCCGGCGTCGCCCAGCAAGGCCGCCAGCACGGCACCACCGATCCTTGCCCCCACGATCGCGACGTCGTATGACTCGGGTTGCTGCGTCACCTGCGAGACGGTTTATACATTGCCCGGATGCTGCGGGGAGCCCGGTGTTCGGGGGCCCGGTGGCGGGAATCCTGACATCGGCTGCCTGGAATGCGCTGGTACCCTGCGCGCATGTCCTCGACCACGCCTGGGAGATGGAGGACAAGGACCTCTCGTGGCCCTGGCGCCGCGCTCTCAGATCGGCGTGCGACGCCTCGGGCCGCCGATTCTTTCGAAGTCTCTGGCGTTGCACGTGACCTGCGTGAGCCGACCAGGAACATTGCTAGGAGTAGGCAGGCGCCAGCCCGGTGAACATCGGGTAGTGGCGCACGTTCGTGGTGAGCAGCGAAGCACCGATGAACTCCGTCCCAGCGGCGATGAGGTAGTCGGCAGTCTCGATGCCAGGGTGTGAGCGTGCATAGCGTCGGGCGAGGTCACCCGCACGATCGGCGAGTGCAATGTCGATCTCTACCCACGCGAGGACATCGAGCAGCCGCCGCGTACGGGTGCGCTCGGCTGACCGCATCCCGGCCAGGAGCTCGGCTCGCGTGACCACCACGCCCCACAGCTCGTCACCCGCCTGGACGCGGGACTCGAGCAACTGGGTCGCGCGCGAATCGCCACGCAGGAAGTCGATCAGGACCGATGTATCGCAGACGAGCCGCATCTGTCTCAGGTCGATTCGACGGCGTCGACGGAAGCGAACAGGCGCGCCATCCGTCCCGTCCGGCGGATCCGTTCGACGTACGCCTCGCCGGTCTCGCCACGATTCTTCCAGGCACCGGCTGATGCCCGGAGCCCGGCCATGATTCGCTCGCGATCAGGTGCCACCAGGTAGACCTGATCGATCGCCTCACGAATCAGGTGAGATCGTGTCGTGCCGGCGCGTCTGGCTTCCCGATCGAGCGCGGTAGCCTGCTCCTTGCTGAGGTAGATCTGCGTCCGTTCCACGATGTACATATACACCACCGGTGGCGGATGGGCAATCCGAGGGCTCCGACGGATCGCTGGTCACCTTCCGGCGACACCCGGGGCCGAATCGCCTACATCCCCGATGCCAGCGAGTCGGCCCGAGGATCGGCGCCGCCGGCGTAGGAGCCATCGGGCAGGCGGCGGATGACCTGGGCCCAGCCGGTCGCCGGCGTGCGCGGCTCGATCAGGCGCACCTCGTGGCCGAGCGCGCGGAGCGCGTCGGCATCGGCTTCGGACCAGCCGTCGGATTCGAGCGAGACCGGTCCGAGCGGCTCGCCGGGGCCGGTCGTCGAGACGACCCAGCGCGGCCGGTCGACCAGCGCCTGTGGATCGAGACCATCATCCACCAAACCGGTCACGAGTTGGACCATGGTCTGCGGTTGGCCGTCGCCGCCCATGGCACCCAGCGCCACCTCGGCCGCGCCATAACGCAGGAGCATGCCGGGCATGAGCGTGTGCAGCGTCCGTGCGCCCGGCGCCAGCGCGTTCGGGTGTGACGGATCCAGCGAGAAGTAGGCGCCGCGGTTCTGGAGCATGATCCCGGTCGCGCCGCCCATGATGCCGGAGCCGAAGCCCATGTAGTTCGACTCGATCAGGCTGACCATCATGCCGTCGGCATCGGCGGCGGCGAGGTAGACGGTGCCACCCCCGGGCGGATTGGTTGGCACGTACCGATGTGCGCCATCCGGCGACAGCCGCCCTGCAAGCCAGCGCGCGTGCTCCTCCGACAGCATGGCCGATACGTCCGCCAGTCCACGGTCCGGATCGGTGACGCATCGGTCGCGTTCGCTCCAGGCGACCTTGATCGCTTCGATCTGCGCGTGCAGGCGCGATTCCGCCGACCAGTCGAGGGTGGCGAGCACGTTGAGTGCCATGAGCGCGGTTATGCCCTGCGAGTTGGGCGGCATCGTAGCCACTTCCCAGCCGTGGTAGCCGGTCGAGATCGGGTCGACCCAGTCGCCGCGGTGGGCGGCCAGGTCGTCGCGGGCCAGCACGCCGCCGGCCGCGCGGA
>JADLBB010000141.1 GCA_020848055.1 Chloroflexota bacterium
ATCCTGGACCAGATGGAGGATCGAGGCATCGTTGGTCCGGCCGACGGCAGCCGGTTCCGCGAAGTGCTGGTGACGACGGACGGTTGGGGCGGGGATGTCGGCCCCGACGAGGACGAGGGGGCGTGACGGGAGAGATCCACAAGCTCGGTGAGGTCCTGCGTGCCGCGCGTGAGACCAAGGGCGTGGATCTCGTGCGCGTCGAGCGTGAGACGAAGATCCGGGAGCGATACCTCGCCGCCCTGGAGAGCGGCGACTATCGCGAGTTGCCGGGCGCCGTCTACACGCGCGGCTTCCTGCGCAACTACGGCAAGTATCTCGGGCTGGATCCCGAGTACCTCTTGGACCTGTACCGGATCGAAACAGCTTCCTCGCGCCCTGAACGCGGCGCCATGGCGGCCCCGCCGCGCCCGCTCAACACCGGCCGCCAGCGCGCTTTCGTCGTGACGCCGGGCGCGGTCGTGGCCGCCATCCTGGTCCTGCTGGTCGGCGGGTTCGTGGCCTGGATCGGCTTCGAGCTGGTCAACTTCGCGCGCACCCCGGAACTTCGCATCACCGAGCCGGCCGGCAACGTCAGCGGCCATACCGAGCGCACGATCACCGTCCGTGGGGTCACAGTGCCCAACGCGCGCGTCCAGTTCGACGGCCTGCCCGCGAATCCGACCGTCACCGCGGGCGCCGATGGCCGGTTCGAGGTCACCGTCGACCTGCTGGCGGGGTCGAACGTCATGAGCGTCGTGGCCAACGACCCGGTGACCGGCCGTGACTCGGAACCGGTGGTGCGCACGATCGTGGTGGCCGGCGCGACGGTCAGCCCGTCGCCGGTCGTGGGCCTGGTGGTGGACGCCCCCACGGCCGATGCCGCCGCCCCCGGGCCGGTTGCGGTCAGCGGCACGGCGCCGGCGGGCGCGACGGTCAGCGTCATCGCCACGCTCGTGGAGGCAGCGACGCCCAACTTCACGATCACCACGCCGTCGGGCGCGCCGGTCGGACCCGACGCCGAAGCACCCGAAGCGGGCGAGCTGCCCGCGCTGCAGGCCGACCCGGGCAACGGCGCGTTCACCGGCTCGCTGGATCTGCCGCCGGGAACGTGGAACCTGGTGTTCGACGCCGGGATCGGCGAGCCGATCGCGCGCCGCGTGACCGTCTCACCCCCCGAAGGCCTTGCCGCCACGCTGCGCATCGATGGCGGCACCTCGTACCTGCTGATCGAGGAGGACGGCAGACTGCGCGAGGACGTATCGGGCTTCAATGCGGCCGATGGCGATGTCGTCGAGATTGCTGCGAACGATGCATTGCGCGTGCGGGTCGGCAACGCGGGCGTCGTGCGCATCACGATCAACGGTGTGAGCCTTGGCCTGATGGGCGTCCCCGCCCAGGTCGTGGAGTGGCGCATCAGCCGCAGCACAGGAGGATAGGAGAGCCATGGCATCGGACAGCTCGTTCGACCTGGTCAGCGACTTCGACCAGCAGGAGTTGGTCAACGCGCTCGACCAGGCACGGCGTGAGATCGGCACGCGGTATGACTTCAAGGGAAGCAAGACCGGCTTCGAGCTTGGCAAGGACAGCATCACGCTGACGGCCGACGGCGAGTATCACGCCGGAGCCGCCAAGGACCTGCTCGAGACGAAGGCGATCCGCCGTGGCCTGAGCCTCAAGATCTTCGAGTGGGGCCGCGTGGAACCTGCCGCAGGCGGGACGGTGCGCCAGACAATTCAGTTGAAGCGTGGCTTGACCAGCGAGCAGGCGAAGGAGCTGTCGAAGCGCATCCGCGAGCGGTTCCCGAAGGTCAAGCCGGTCATCCAGGGCGATGCCGTTCGGGTCAGCGCCAAGAGCCGTGACGAGCTGCAAGCGGTCATCGCCGACCTGCGCGAACTCGACTACCCGGTCGCCCTGCAGTTCACCAACTACCGATAGCCCGATGCTGGCCCAATGACGGCCCCGCCTGGCGACGCCGACCTCGAAGCCGCAGCGCGACGGCTCGTCGCCGCCCTGGTCGGTCGGGACTGGCGCTTGACCACCGCCGAGTCGTGCACCGGCGGCCTGGTCGGCCACGTTATCACCGCCATTCCCGGGGCGTCCGATGCGTTCCTGGGCGGCATCATCAGCTACTCGAACGACGCCAAGGAGCAGCTGCTGAATGTCCCTCGCGACCTGCTCGCTTCCACCGGGGCCGTCTCGCCGGAGGTGGCCCGATCCATGGCGAGCGGCGCCCTGGCGGCGTTCCCGGAGGCCTCGCTGTCGGTGGCCGTGACCGGCATCGCCGGACCCGACGGCGGTACTTCGGACAAGCCGGTGGGCCTGACGTACGTGGCCGCCGCCGTGCGCGGGGGCCAGGCGACCGTTGAGCGCCACACCTGGCCGCACGACCGTGACGGCAATAAGCGCGCATCGGCCCTGGCGGCGATCGATCTGGCAACGCGGATCGCGACGGAGTAGGGGAATGGTCGCGCGAGGAGAGCGGATCCACGTCATCGGCATCGCCGGCTCCGGGGCCGCCGGGGCGGCCGTGCTGCTCGACCATGCCGGCGCGGTCGTCGACGGCTGCGATGCCGACGCACCATCGCCATACACGCCGGCGCTTGACGCGGCCGGCATCGCCTGGTTCGACGGTCACGATCCGGCGCACCTGGCGGACGTGAACCGGGTCGCCATCACGCCGGCGCTGAGAGCGGTCCCGCAGCACGCCGAGCGTGACGCGGCCGGTGCCGCAGGCCTGCCGGTGGTGACCTGGCAGGCG
>JADLBB010000142.1 GCA_020848055.1 Chloroflexota bacterium
CGTTATAATGTCGGGCATGATGCAAGCCGACAGCCTCGCCACCCCCCTGGCCGACCTTCGCCTGGGCATCGTCGGGCTGGGGCTAATGGGCGGGTCGCTGGCGCTGGCGCTGCGCGGCCGGGTCGCCAACATTGTCGCCGTCGAGCGGCAACCCGACACGCGCCAGCTGGCGCTGCGCGAGGGCGTCGTCAGCGTCGCCGTGGACGATCTGTCGGCCGCCTTTCCCCCCGTCGATCTGCTGGTGTTGGCCGCCCCGGTGCGAGTCATCCTCGACACACTCGGCCGCCTGCCCACCCTGCTGCCGGCGGGGTGCGCCGTGCTCGACCTCGGCAGCACCAAGCGCGCAGTCGTGGCCGCCATGGACGCACTGCCACCGTCGTTCGCCGCCATCGGCGGCCATCCGATGTGCGGCAAGGAGACGTCCGGGCTGGCTTCGGCCGCGGCCGACCTCTATCGTGGCCAGACCTTCTTCCTGTGCCGCTCCAGCCGCACCACGCCCGCGCTTGAGGCGACAACCCTGGCGCTGGTGGAAGCCCTCGGCGCGCGCCCGGTCTTCATGGACGCGGCCTCCCATGACACCGCCGTGGCCACGGTCAGCCATCTGCCCGCGCTCCTGTCGGCGGCGCTGATGCGCACGGCAGCCGAGGAAGAGCTGTGGACGGTCGGCGCTTCCGGCTTCCGCGACACCACGCGCCTGGCGGGCAGCGACCCGCGCATGATGCTCGACATCCTGCTGACCAACCGCGAGGCGGTGCTGGCGGCGCTGGCGGGCTACCAGGCGGAGCTGACTGTCGTCGGTCGAGCGCTGGCGCAAGAGGATGAGGCCACGCTGAGCGATTGGCTGGCCGCCGCCCAGGTGACGTATGCCGCCTGGCGCCGCTTCAAATCATCTGAGTATTTGCTATCAAACCGAGAGGGCGACGAGGAAGCGGGTAAAATTGCCTGATCATTGGCCCGTGGCTATAATGCCGCGTGCCCGTACCTAATTGAACTGTGTCTTATGTCTAATCAATCCCGTGATCCTCGCCGCACTTCCGGCGTGAAACTACCGGCATGGGCTTTGCTATTGCTCCTGGGGGCGGGTCTCTTGCTGCTTTTCCTCAGCTCCCTCTGGCTCTTCCGCACCATCCGCGGGCTGGCCTCGATTCCCGACAGTGCCGGTGAGTTTAACCCCACGACCGGCCAAACCTCTCCAGGGCAGGCCGCGCCGCAGGTGCAGATGGGCACTTCCGTCGCCCCCGGCGGGCAAATCGCGCCTATCTCGCTGCCTACCTGGTCGGGCACGGAGCGGGTGAACATCCTGCTGCTCGGCGTCGATCTGCGCTGCGAGGAAGAAGGGCCGACCCACAGCGACACGATCATCGTCGCCACCATCGACCCGGTGAGCCAGTCGGCGGCGCTCCTGTCTTTGCCGCGCGATCTGTGGGTGGAGATTCCCAATTTCGGCGTCAACCGCATCAATCAGGCCTACTTCCTCGGCCAGGCCTACGAACTACCGGGCGGCGGCGCGGCGCTGGCCACCGACACCGTCGAGGCGTTCCTGGGTATCACGATCGATTATTACGCGGCCGTTGATTTCAAGGCGTTCGTCGATTTTGTCGATCTAATGGGCGGAATCGTGGTCGACGTGCCGGAACGCATCGAGGATCCCCACTACCCCGACAATTGCTACGGTTATGATCCGTTCACCATCGAGGCCGGGAAACAGCGCCTGGATGGTGCGACGGCGCTGAAATATGCGCGCACGCGCATCACTTTCGGCGGCGACGTCGACCGTGCCGGGCGTCAGCAGCAGGTCATCATGGCCGTCCGCGAGCAGGCGACCCAGCTTAACACCCTGCCCCAACTGATTCTCAACGCGCCGCAGCTGTGGCAATCGTTCCAGGACAACGTCGATACCGATCTGGAGCTGAATGAGGCGCTGCAGCTGGCCAACCTGGTCAGGAACATCCCCGCCGGCAGTATCCACAACGTCGTTCTCGATTATTCCTATGTCTACAACGACACAACATTCGACGGCCAGCAGGTGCTGGTGCCGCTGCGCGAGGAAGTCCGCGCCCTGCGCGACGAATTGTTCGCGCCGCCGGTCATCCCCACGCCGGTCATCGAGGCGCTGCCGACGGTGATCACCGTCGAAGAAGCGCGCGTGGCCGTCTTCAACGGCACGCCGACCTTCGGTCTGGCGTCCGACACCCGGACATATCTTCTGCGACAGAATGTGAATGTCACCGAAGTCGGCAACGCTGATTCGGCCACCTACACGACGACGCAAATCATCGATTACGGCTCCCATCCGGGCACCGTACAATACCTCGTCCAACTGTTAAACATCCCGCCACTGAACGTGAGTACGGGCACAAATCCGGCGGGCGAGTTCGACATCCTCGTGATCCTGGGCAAAGATTGGCAAGTCCCCTGATCCGGCTGATCGCCATCATCCTCACCCGAAATGAGGCCCGCCACGTGGTCGAGTGCATCGACAGCCTGCGTTGGGCCGACCGCGTCATCGTGTTCGACTCCTTCAGCGACGACGACACGGTCGCGCTGGCTCGTGCCGCCGGGGCCGAAATCTTCCAGCGGCCGTTCGACAACTACGCCGCCCAGCGCAACGCGGCGCTTGAGGCCGCCGCCGGTTCGGGCGAGGGGGAGCAATGGGTGTTCTTCGTCGACGCCGACGAG
>JADLBB010000143.1 GCA_020848055.1 Chloroflexota bacterium
CCCTCGAGATAGGCGTACTCGATGGTGTCGATCTGGTTCGGGCTGGCCGCCAGATACCAGGCGGTCTCGCTGGCGGCGTCGAGCCGGGGCTCGCTGATCGGCGCCAGCGTCCTGATCGACTGCGGCACCACGCTGGACGTCGCGGCGGGCACGAGGTTCTGGGCCACCAGCTGTTCGGCTTTCAGTTCCAGTGAGGCCGGCACGATCAGGAAGGCAGGCCGGACGTTCAGCACCGTCTTCTTGTCGAGGCCGGTCTGCTTGGCCATCGCCGCGCGCGCCGCTCCGACGCTGCTGACATCGAGCGCCGCGCCGGTGCCTGCCAGGTTCTTGTGGGTGGTGTGGAAGAGCGCATTGCCGTCGGCCATCGCCGGGTTGGCGGTGATGATGCCCCAGACCACGTCCGACTCCAGCTGGGCGATGGAGTTGCCGTACATCGCCGGGATGCGGGTGAAGGCGTCGAGATCGTCGTTGATCAGCGTCTGACGGGTGATGGCGACCACCCGGCCATAGGTCTTGACCTTGTAGCTCTCCTTGCTCTCGCCCAGCGTGCCGCGCTTGAACTCGCCGCTTTCGCCGACCTCGAGCAGCTGCGGGGCTTCGCCGAGCTGGACGCGATGCATCGCCTTGAAGTCGGTCGCCAGCACCTGGCGACAGAACAGCATGAAGGTGCGGGGATAGGCCTCGTAGGCCTGCCGCAGCGTCTTGTTGGTGACGGCCGACAGGATCTCGGGGAAGTCCGAGGTCGAGTGCAGCGCGCGCGTCGCCACCTCGTCACGCGACAGGCCGCGCGTGTTGACCCCGGCATTGCCGAGGCTTTCGCGGGCGAGCTCCAGCAGCGTCATGCCGCGATACTGGCGCGCGGCGTCCTCGAGCTGGAACAGCGTTGGGCTGTAGCGGTGCAGCAGTGCGTTCGCCACCGCGTCACGGCGGGTGATGCACTCGTCTCGGCCGCCGAGCGGGACGGAGACATGGGGGAAGTTCCGGGTCTCGTCGGATTTCGCGGCGACCTGGTCGAGGATCAGTCGGCGGGACTCGTCGATGCTGACGCCGCGCTTGACCAGATCCTCGGCGAAGCCGCGCTCGAGGTTCAGCCGCCCGGCCAGATCGTAAATGGTGGAGACGCGGTCGCGCTCGGCCTCGCGGGCGCGGGTGGCGACCACTTCGGTATCGGGCGCGGGAGTTACCTGCGTCTTCTGGCTGCGCGTCTCGCTGGCCGCGACCTTCGGGTCGGGCGCAGCCGGTTTCGGCTCGGTCATGGGGGTGTCCTCGGTTTCGACCGGCGCGGTCGGCTGGGTGTTGGCGGGGGTTGCGGCGTCGCTCGCCGGGGTCTGGGTCGTGTCCGTCATCGGGATCGGTCCTTTCGTGGTGGAAGGGGCGTCCCGGCGGTGGAGGACGCAGTCGTGAAGGGGGTGCTGGGCGCGGAAGCCCGCTGCTGGGTCGGCTCCGACCGCGACGGCGGAGACCTCGAAGGGCGTCCAGTCCACCGCGCGCCAGAGCTCGCGGGCGCCATCAGGCTTCGAGATATCAAACCGGTGGACCTGGTAGCCGATGGAGACGGCGCGGATGTGCCCCGCCTGGATGTCGCGCCAGATCGGCTCGACATCGGCACGCTCGCTGATCCGGACCAAGGCGATGCCGCGACCGTTCTCGATCCGGGCCGAGCCCGGCACGACCGAGCCGATCACCGCGTCGAGCGTGTCGAGCTCGTGCACCTTCAGGAACGGCGCGCCCGCGTTCAGCCGGTCGAGCCGGACATGGGCCGGGTCGAGGCTGAGTTCCTCGTCATAAGGCTCGCCGAAGAAGGTGGCACGGCGGACGCGAGCCCCGGCCGACCAGACCACCTCGACGGTGCGGTTGTCGGCATCGGCCGTGTTCGGCGCAAGCTCCGCCGACCGGCGCATGGCCGGCAGTTCGATCATCGTGTCCATGAAGGTCAGTCCTGTTGGTCGGCCTGCGCCGGGTCTGTATCCGCGTCGGCGGTCGGGTCGTCGGCGTCTGGTTCGTCGGCGGCCGGATCGTTCGCCGGATCGCTGGCCCCGTCTTTGGATTGTGCGCTGCCGGTCTTGGTGACGCGGCGAGGGTCGCTGTCGAGGACCAACCCCAGCGCGTCGAGCTTGGCGTTGGTCGCCGCGATCTCGGCCAGCACGGCGTCGGGGTTGCGGCCCTGCCGGGCGATCACCTCGGCCAGCGTCATGGTGCCCGAGCGGATGGACAGCAGGTTCGCCATCGCGTCCTTCTGCGGATCGACCGCCTCGAACTTCGGCGGCGACCATTCCACAGGCACGATCGGCGACGGGATCTGCCCCGCCGCCCATGCGGCTTCCGTGAACCACCGCCACACCGGGGCGCAGAACATCGGGATGAACAGCTGCCATTGGACGGCGTCGATCTGGCGGCGGAACTCCACGAGACCCGCCCGGATCGAGGAGTAGTTCACTTGGGACAGGTCCCCCGTCAGCAGCTCGTAGGGCACGCGGAAGCCTGCCGAGATCGTGTGCAGGCTCGCGCGCTTGTATTCGCCGTAGCCGCCCGTCGCCG
>JADLBB010000144.1 GCA_020848055.1 Chloroflexota bacterium
ACTTGGCCAGGCCGGAGACCAGGAACTGGTCGATGATGATCTCCGCCCCGTTGACGAAATCGCCGTATTGCGCCTCCCACAGGACCAGCGCCTCGGGTGCCTCCACGGCGTACCCGTACTCGAAGCCGAGGGTCGCGTACTCGCTCAGCGGCGAGTTGTGGAGCTCGAACGAGGCGCGCGAGCCGGGAAGGTGCTGAAGCGGGATGTATCGGTCGCCGGTCCTCGCGTCATACAGGCCGGCGTGGCGCTGGCTGAACGTGCCGCGCACCGTGTCCTGGCCGGTCAGGCGGATCGGCGTGCCCTCGCGCAGCAACGAGGCGAACGCCAGGAGCTCGGCGTGCGCCCAATCGACGTGCGCCTCGTTGACGGCGTCCAGCGCGGTCGCGCGACGATCGAACTGCCTGACGAGCTTGGGGTGAACCGTGAAGCCATCCGGCACCGCGTCCAGCGAACGGTTCAGGTCGCGCAGGGCGTCGAGCGGCACGGCCGTATCGGGCTCGCCGACGACCTCGGGCGGCAATGCCTCCGAGCCACGATCGAGCACGGCCTCCTCGCTGCCCTTGCGCATGGCCGCCTGGCGCGCGGCGAGGTCGTGCTGGAGCGTGGACACCATCGCGTCGGCCGCGGGCTGTTCGATGACGCCGGCCGCCACCAACTGCACCTGGTACAGCTCGCGGACGGTCGGGTGCGAGCCGATGATCTCGTACATCCGAGGCTGGGTGTAGGCCGGCTCGTCGCCCTCGTTGTGCCCGTAGCGTCGATACCCGACCAGGTCGATGACGACGTCGTTGCCGAACGTCTCGCGGTACATCATGGCCAGCCGCGCGGCGGACAGGCAGGCCTCGGGGTCGTCGGCGTTGACGTGGATGATCGGTATGTCGAAGCCCTTGGCCAGGTCCGATGAATAGTCGGTCGAGCGACCCTCGGACGGGCCGGTCGTGAAGCCGACCTGGTTGTTGGTGATGATGTGGATCGTGCCGCCTGTGTCGTAGCCGGCCAGGCGCGCAAGGTTGAGCGTTTCGGCCACCACGCCCTGTGCCGCGAAGGCTGCGTCGCCGTGGATCAGGATTGGCAGGCAGATCGCCGGGTCCAGCGTCGCCATCGGTCCGGAGCGGTCGCTCTGCTCTGCCCGGGTGCGGCCGCCGATGACCGGGTTGACCGACTCGAGGTGGCTCGGGTTGGGTGACAGGACCACCCGAACCTCGGCGTCGTCGGCAGCCAGGAATCCACCCTCCGCCCCGAGGTGGTACTTAACGTCGTCCGAGGCCCCGCCTTTCGGCGCCGCGGTCTTCGACGTCCCGGCGCGACCGGCCTCGAACTCGGACAGGATGGCCTCGTAGCTGACGCCGACGACGTGGGCCAGCACGTTGAGCCGGCCACGGTGCGCCATGCCGATCATCACCTGGCGTGCGCCGTGGTCGGCGGCGTCGGACAGGATGACGTCGAGCATCGGGACCAGCGTGTCGGTGCCCTCGATGCTGAAGCGCTTCTGACCAAGGTACGCCCGATGCAGGAATCGCTCGAGCCCCTCGACCACCACCAGTCGCTCCAGCAGCGCCAACCGGTCGTCGGCCTCCATCGGCCGCCGATGCTCGCCGGACTCGATGACGCGGCGCAGCCAGACCCGCTCCTCGTGCGATCCGATGTGCTCGACCTCGTAGGCGATCGTGCCGCTGTACGTCTCGCGCAGGTGAGGCAGCGCCTCGGCCAGTGTGGCGCCGGGCACGAAGATGCGCATCAGCTCCGCGGGGATCGTGGCCATGTTGGCGTCGGTCAGGCCGAGCGGCTCCGGATCGAGCGCCGGGTCGCCGGGTGGTTCGGAGCCGAGCGGATCGAGATGCGCGGCGCGGTGCCCGAAGTGGCGATACGCCTTGACCAGCGCCATGCCGGCGGCCACGGCGCGGAGTTCCGCGTCGCCCGCCGGCGACGAGGCCGGGACAGTCACCGGTGACGCAACCGCCGGCGCCGTCACCGGCGGCCGCTCGGCCGCGGTGGCGCCAAGGGACGCGAACGCATCGACGTAGAAGCCATCGGCGCCCGACAGCAGCGCCTCGACGCGCTTCAGGAACAGGCCGGACTCGGCACCCTGGATGATGCGGTGGTCGTAGGTCGAGCTGATCGTCATGCGTCGATCGGTGCCGACGTCGCGGATGGTGCCCGTGGCCACGATCGTGCCCTGGTTGGGCATGAGGCGCGGCGCGCTCATGGTGGTGCCGAGCGTGCCCGGGTTGGTCAGCGTGATCGTGGCGCCGACATAGTCGTCGGGACCGAGTTTGTTGGTCCGCGCCTTGGCCACGAGGTCCTCGTAGCGGGCGTGGAACCCGGCGAAGTCCAGGTCGTCGGCGCCCTTGATGACCGGCACGACCAGGAAGCGGCTGCCGTCGGGCCGCTCCACGTCAACCGCCAGGCCCAGGTTGATGCGGCCAGGGTCCACGCGATACGCCTGGTCGTCGATGGTCGTGAAGTAGTGGCTCATCGAGCGCTGCTCGGCCGCCGCCAGCACCAGCGCCCAGCCGACGAGGTGGGTGAAGCTCGCCTTGCGCGGCGCGATCTGCGC
>JADLBB010000145.1 GCA_020848055.1 Chloroflexota bacterium
CACGAGTGGGGCCGTGCGTACGGCGCGCATTGCGTGGTGCTGGCGCTGGATCGGCCGCTGACATCGGTCTATTGGCTCAACGTCAACGACCCGGGCTACCCGTTCATGGCCCTGGTCGAGCACACCAACTACATGCCCGCCTCCGATTACGGCGGACGGCACCTGGTCTACCTGGGCAACTATCGGCCGATGGACTCGCCGCTGTTCTCGGCCACCCCCGACGCCATCCTGGACGAATTCCTGCCGCGCCTGTCGCGGCTCAACCCGAAGTTCGAGCCGTCATGGGTGACCGGGTCGTGGACCTTCGCCGCACCGTTCGCCCAGCCGATCGTGACCGTCGACTACCGCGACCACATCCCGCCGTTCGCCACCCCCGTGCCGGGACTGTGGGTGGCCTCCATGTTCCAGGTCTACCCGCACGATCGGGGGCAGAACTACTCGATCGCGGTTGGGGAGCGGCTGGTCGAACGCCTCAGGGAGCGTTGAAGTCGCCGAAGCCGGGCGGGTGGATCTCGATGTCGGGCATGCCCGGTCCGTGGCCCTCGCCCATCGGCCCGACCGCGTAGTCGATGAACGGCAACTCGACGCCGGCGGCCTTGAGCCCCACGACGATCAGGACCACCACGAGGACCAGCATCAGCAGGCCACGCATGGCGCCACTATGAACGTGGCGTCAAGAGGTCTTGTCGCCGGCGGCCATCAACTTGCGCCCCGGCGCACACAACTACGAGGTTGGGTCTGGATTGGGGCCGTTTCGTCTCAACGTGTGCGCCCGGGCGCAAGTGATGGCACGAATCGGCCCCAACCTCGTGGTTACGTGCGCCCGGGTGCAAGCGAGTGCGAGCCGAGCCGGGCCGGGAACGTGACTCGCCTCTGACTTGCGCCCCGACGCACACAACTGCGACCTTGGCCCCCGATCGGGATCAACTGGGTCGGCGTCTTGCGCCCCGGCGCAAACCATGCGCCGAATCCGTCCCAACCTCGTGGTTAGGTGCGCCCAGGTGCAAATCGCGGCGCTTCCCTTGCTGGCACGCACCGATGTCCTCAGAGGAGCACCAGGCCATCGGCTCCTGGATCCCGGCCGTCGGCGAGGGCCATGAGCACGGCCTTGGTGTCCAGCGGCAGCGCATCCCGCACGGCCGTCCCGGCGTCTCGTAGCGTCCGACGATTGGTTGTCGTGCCGGCGACGACCAGGGTCAGCCGATCGGCGCCGAGGTCGCGTTGCTTGCGGTGAGCCAACCTCAACTGGGCCTGAACGTCGGCCAGTCTCGTGATGATCTCGATCATGCAGCGAGTGCCGGCTCCGATGAGGAGGGCGTCCGCGGCACGCAGGTCGCCACGGATGGGCATCGGCGCCTCGACCACGATCTTCCAGCTCGGAGCCAATCGCTCGCGGAAACGGTTGAACAGCGCGAGCTGCGCCGCGTCGAGTGGCCGAGCGATCCTGGGATGGAGCGCAATCCATGGCTTGAGCCCCACGACGGCCGCATGCTTGCCGAGATCCCGGATCGGATAGGTGCGGACGAGGCCATGCTCCACCCTGCTGACGTGAGACGGCGACTTGCCGAGCCTGTCCGCCACGTCCCGCTGCATCATGCCTGCCACCAATCGCGCGACCCTCAGTTCTCGGCCGATGTCGCGCAGCAGCCAGACGCTGGTTTGCGCTGCATCACGGACTGGAGATTGTCGGTTGGACACGGGCCGATGATGCGCCCGAGTCCGTTATCGCCCGCTTATCGGGAGATTTGGGGCGCGCCTGAATGTCTCGTCCAGGCTCCCTTTGGTTGGGGTGGAACGCCACTCGGTGGGTGTCAGAAACGTTGAGTTGCGCCCCGACGCACACAACTACGAGGTTGGCTCTGGATCGGGGCTGTTTCGAGCAGAGGTTTGCGCCCAGGCGCAAACCATGGCCCTGATCGACTCCAACCTCGTGGTTACGTGCGCCCCGGCGCAAACGATGGCAAGAATCCGCCCCGGACGCCCCGGGTCAGCGTTCCGCTGGAGCAGTCTCGCCCTTCGAGTTGGCCGCGGCGCGGGCCTTGGTGTGCTGCCAGTAGAACCAGCCATAGGCCAGGATCGCCATGAACAGCAGGAAGATCGGGACGAGGACCATCGGATACACGGGATCAACCTCGGAGAGAGCGGATGACAAGCGCAGCATCCGCCCGCCGCGCACGCCAAGCCATGACCCATCCGGCCAGCCAACCCCAGGACCGATGGCGGCCGATCCCGAGCGATCGTGCCACACTGGTGTCATGCTCACCACGCGGATCATCCTGGCCGGCCTGGTGCTCGCCCAGCTGATCGACGCGCTGACGTTCACCATCGGCGTCAGCAGATTCGGCATCGGGCTGGAGTCGAACGGCCTCATCGGCGTGCTGTATGGCATTGGGGGGTTGCCGGCCGTGCTGGCGGTCAAGGTGGGTGCCATCCTGTTGACGCTGAGCGTGCTGGTCACCATGGCCGACGACCATCCGCGTCTCCTGGTATGGGGCGGAGCAGCGGCCACGGCGATGGGCCTCCTGGGCTTTGCGACCAACACGATCACCATCGTCGCGCTGTCGCAGCACGCGATTGTCTGACGTGCACCAGGCCGGCGAGCCCGCCCTCGAGGGCGCCATCGGGGGAGCGGCCTACACGCGACACCGCCGCGTGCATCGGTCCAGGAGCGACCCGCGGCCGCGCATCCTGCAGCTGCTGGCCACCGGCGGCAACGGCGGGGCGCAGGAGTCGTATACCGGCCTGCTGCTGGGCCTGGATCGGCGCCGATACGAGGTCCGCGCCCTCTCCCTGTCCGCCGGCTCGGCCGTGCAGCGCCTGCGCGGACTGGGCGTTGCGGTCGAGGTCATCGACCAGGCCGATGACGCCGCCGCCGTCCGCGAGCTCGCCGCCTGGCTGCGCCGCGAGGAGATCGACCTGCTCCACGCCCACATGTATCGCGCCGAGGTGGTCGGGACGCGCGCCGCGGTGGCGGCCGGCACGCCGGTCATCGTGGCCACCGTCCACTCGTCGCGCGTTCGCCCCGCCGCCGATGTGCGCGCACTGGCGTCCCTGACCCCGTCGATGGATCGGTTGATCGTTCCGTCGGGGGCGATCGAGCGCAAGGTCCGGGCCGAGGGCCGCGGGGCTGCCCGCTTTGCGATCATCCCCAACGGCGTGGACCTGTCGCGCTTCGCCACGCCCACCCGTTGCGCGTTCCGTCGAGAGTTCCGCATCCCGCCCGACGCCCCGTTGGTCGGGGTCGTGGCGCGGCTGGAGTCGGAGAAGGGGCATCGGTACCTGGTCGAGGCGTGGCCGGCGGTGCTGGCTGGGGTGCCGGATGCGTGGCTGGCGGTGGTCGGGGAAGGATCGGAGCTTGAAGCATTGCGGCGCCGGGCGCGCGCCCTGGGCGTTGCCGGCCGGGTGCTGTTCACCGGCCGTCGCGACGACGTCTCGGCGCTGACCGCCGACCTGACCGTCGCCGTCCTGCCCTCCCTGCGCGAGGCGCAGGGCATCTCGATCATGGAGGCCATGGCCCGCGGGGTGCCGGTCGTGGCTACGGCCGTCGGCGGCATCCCGGAGGTCATCACCTCCGGCGTGGACGGCCTCCTGGTGCCCCCCGCCGACCCCGCCGCCCTGGTCGGCGCCATCATCGGCCTGTTGGGCGACCCCGGTTTGCGACAGCGCCTGGGCCACGCCGGCCATCGGACCGTGGCTGATCGCTTCAGCATCGACGCGATGGTGCGCCGGATCGAGCACGTGTACGACGAGGAGCTGGCCCGGGCTGGGGTGCTGATGGGGGGCCGCCACGCTTCGTCGCGGCCACCCGGGCGCGCGGCCCTGGAACTTCCGCCAGGCTAAGACCCGCCAGGGTTGGCCTGGTCAACTGGTCTGACTAACCCTCCGACACCCCATGCCGGCCGATCAGTGGCACGAACACGACCGGGTCAAGCTCGCTCGTCGTCCACGCCTCCCCGCGCCGCTCGACCACGGTCAGCACCTGGTGCTCGCGGCTGCCCACCGGCATGACCAGCCGTCCGCCCTCGGAATCGAGCTGCTCCAGCAATGGCGGAGGCACCGATGGACCGCCCGCGGTGACCAGGATGGACCGATACGGCCCTCCAGCCGGCCAGCCCTCCGTCCCATCGCCCACGATGACGTTCACCCGTCCGTATCCGGCGTCCTGCAGCCGGTCGCGCGCCAGTTCCGCCAGGGGCGCGTGCCGCTCGATGGTCGTGACCTCGGCGCCGAGCTGCGCCAGGATGGCCGCCCCGTAGCCGGACCCGGTGCCAACCTCCAGGACCCGCGCCCCCGCCCAGCCGCTGGCCGGGGCCGCCAACTCGGTCATGCGTGCCACGACGTACGGCTGGCTTATCGTCTGCCCCTGCCCGACCGGCATGGCGTGGTCGCCGTACGGGTCTCCCTCACCGCCGTCCGCCACGAACCGATGGCGCTCCACCGCCATGAACGCGGCCAGGACCTGTGGGTCCCCGATGCCGCGCGCCTCGAGCTGTTCACTGACCATCCGCCGGCGTGCAGCCTCGTGCACCGCTTCCGGCGGGAGGTCGCTCTGCCGGCGATGGCGAAGGCGGAGCCGGCCCGACCAGCGCATCGGTCGATGGTCAGACGCCGGCTTCGGCAGTCTCCTCAGCTGGGTTGACGGCCTTCCGGGCGCGCGAGCTTCCGGCGCTGCCATTGGTTCGTGCGGCCCTGGA
>JADLBB010000146.1 GCA_020848055.1 Chloroflexota bacterium
CCCTCGTAACCGGGACCGATGAGGCGCGCGCCGGTGACGAACAGCGCGATCGTCGCCACCAGCGCCACGGTCCAGGTGATGCCGTAGGTGGTGCTCCACAGGTCAGCCAGGGCGTCGATCGGTCCGAGCAACGTGCCGCGGATGACGCCGAGCAGCAGCACGAGGGAGCCGACGACCGGGAAGACGCGCGCCGCAAGCCGCCCGAGATGCGAGTTCGCCTCCCGCTGAGCATCGACCGACATGTTCGAGATCGCAGGCCCCACCAGGTAGTACATCGAGATGGAGTACCCGAACCAGGTGATGCCGAGCAGAACGTGCAGCCATTGCGCACCGAACGTGACCCAATCCACGACGAATCCTCCAAGTGACCACCGGATCCACCCCGACGGCGGATTGTCGCACCATGGGCCGCGCCGGGAGGCTGAGAAACGCGTGCGCGGCCGTCAGCCCCGTTGCGACAACGATCCGCTGCGTGCCACTCGCCGCTCGCGGAAGTTGCGCGGGCGCGCGCCGGCGGCGCTGCTGGCCAGCAGTTCGGCGAACCGCCGTTCGCGGGTCTCGGCCCTGGCCGCGGAGGTGATCCAGTGGGCGGCGGCGTGTCGGTACGACGGCGCCTCGGCCTGCCAGGCCGCCCAGGCGGCCGCATCGGCTTGGAGGCGAGCAAGCAGGTAAGGAGGCAGGTCGGCGGGCGGTTGCTCGTACGAGTAGATGGCGTCCCGGCGCCGGTCGCGCTCCTCGAAAGCCCGCCGTCCGGCGGGTTGCATTCGGCCCGCGGCGGTCAACTCGGCGATCTTGGCGATGTTGATCGCGCTCCAATTGGACGTCGGGCGGCGCGGTGTGTACCGGTTGGCAGACACTTCGTCATCGATGCGGAACGTGACGCCATCGATCCAGCCGAAGCACAGGGCCTCCTCCACGATCTGCGCGTACGTCACCGATGGCTTCGTCACACCCTTGCGATGGAAGCCGATGAAGGCCTCGTCCAGCGTGTCGTGGTGGGCGGCGAACCAGGCCCGCAGCTGCCCTTGGGTCGCGAAGACGTGAACCCGGTCGCGGGTGGGACGCTCGACCGGGCTCACCAGCCGCCGTCGTCGCGAATGAGCCTATGCAGGATGCGCCCGGCAACGGCCAGCCGATAGTCGGCGGTGGAGCGCACGTCGTCGATCGGATGGAGCTCGCCCGCCAGGGCCGCAGCCGCGGCATCCGCCGTCTCACGCGTCGGCAATGCTACGTTCAGCACGCCCTCGGTCGCCGCCGCCCGGACCGTCGTGGCCGCCATCGATCCGAGCGCAAGTCGCACGTCGTGCCACGGCTGGCCGTTCGCCCCGCGCCAGGCGAGGGCCATGACGACCTTGCTGATGGCCTGGGCGCGGCGCGTGCCGACCTTGCGGAACCGCACCTGGCGATCCGAGGCGAGCGGGATCCGGACGGCTCGCAGCAGTTCGTCGTGGCGGCGCGCCGTTTGACGGTAGGCGGGCCAGAACTCGCTGGCCGCAACGGTGCGCTCCCCGGACGCGCTGACCAGCAGCATCTCGGCGTCTAGCGCCAGCAGGACGGGCAACGTGTCGCCGGCGGGGGAGGCGTTGATGACGTTGCCTCCGATCGTGCCTCGGTTCTGGATCTGGGCCGCCCCGATCGTGGCGGCGACCTCGCCCAGTACCGGCAGCATCTCGGCGACGATCGGTGAGCGGCGCAGCTCGGTGTACGTGGTCAGTGCGCCGATGGACAGAACGTCACCGTCAACCTCGATCCCGCGCAGCTCGTCGAGGCCCCAAAGGTCAACCAATCGTTCGGGCGGCTCACCGATCTCGCCGGTGATCTGGACCATGACGTCGGTGCCGCCCGCGATCGGGCGCCATGCCCCGGCGTCTGGCTCGGCCAACAGGGCGAGCGCATCTGCCAGGTGGATGGGCGATTCGGTCCGAGGTTCGACCGCGTTCGGCATCGGTCAGGTGCCTCGAAGCGACCGCAGGATGCGCAGCACGATGAACGCGCCGATGGCCAGCAGCAGCAGCTGGGCGGGCGTCAGCGCCAGGGTGATGTCGCGCCGTTCGAGGGCGTCGGTGGCAGTCAACGTCATGCGGCACTCATTCGTTGCGCGGCCAGGGCGATGGCCTCGACGATCTTGGTATAGCCGGTACAGCGGCACAGGTTGCCCGCGATGGCGGTGCGGATGTTCTCGTCGCTCGGATCGGCGCCCGAGGCCAGGAATGCCTCGCCGGCCATGAGCATGCCCGGCGTGCAGATCCCGCACTGCGCCCCGCCGGTCTCCAGGAACGCCTGCTGCAGGATGCCGAGGCGCCCGTCGACCGCCAGCCCCTCGACGGTTCGCACCGCGGTCTGGTGGACCTGGCTGACCGGCACGAGGCAGGCATCGACCACCGCCCCGTCAAGCAGGACGCTGCACGCGCCGCACTCACCCTCGCCACAGCCCTCCTTGGTGCCGGTCAGGCCGAGATCCTCGCGCAGGACGTCGAGCAGCCGGCGACTGCCGGCGGCGGTGACCTCGACCGGCTCGCCGTTGACGGTGAAGGCGAAGGTCATCGGTCCGCGCTCACGGTCGAGATGGCGGGCGGCGGCGGCATCGGTCCATCGGTCAGCCCGGCCAGGACGCGCTCCGACGTCGCCGGCAGGTCGTTGATCCAGGCGCCGGTCGCGTCGTGGATGGCGGCGACCACGGCGGGCGCGCCGACGTCCATCGGCAGCTCGCCGATGCCCTTGGCCTGGTGGGGCACCGCCGAGAACGGCTTCTCGAGCAGGATCGAGGTGATGCGCGGCGCGTCGAGCGCGGTGGGAATGAGGTACGTGGCCAGCCGGTCGTTCTGGTAGCGCCCGTCGACCAGCTTCATCTCCTCGATCGTGGCGTAGCCGATGGCCTGCAACGTCCCGCCCTCGACCTGGCCCTCGGCCAGCACGGGGTGGATGACGTGGCCGACCTCGTCGGCGGCAACGCAGTCGCGAACGGCCACCTCGCCGGTGTCGAGGTCGACCTCGACGCGCACGATCGCCGCGGCCCAGCCGAAGGCGGGGTACGCGTCGCCACGGTACGCCTTGTCGTCGAACGGCTCGCCGGGGTAGGGCGTGAAGGCCTCGTCGACGCGGATCGGCCCCGCACCGCGGTACGACTGCGCGAATGGTTGGCCGGTCTTCGTCTCGACCTGCTCGCGCAGCCGAGTGGCTGCCCGGATGAGCATGCCGCCCACGACCATCGCCGTGCGCGATGCCACGGTCGGCCCCGAGTTGGGCACGATCGAGGTGTCCTGGGGCGCCAGCTCGACCTCGTCGGGCTCGACGCCGAGCGCCTCGGCCACCAACTGCGGGAAGATCGTCTTGGTGCCCTGGCCCATCTCGGTCTGGGCGCTCAGGACCTGGATGCGTCCGTCGTCGGTCAGTTCGACCGCGGCCACCGAGCCCATCGTCGCTTCGCCCGACCCGGTGAAGCCTGCACCGTGCCACGCCAGCGCCAGACCGATGCCAGTGGCGGTGCGGGCACCATCGGTCCGACCCTCCCGCATGGCGCGCGTCTGAGCGCGCGTGCGATCGAAGGCCGATGCGGCCGCCGCGGCCTCGAGCACGTCGATGCCGCCGACCGACTCGCGCAGCACCTGGCCGGTTGGCGTCACGTCGCCCTCGCGGTACACCCAGCGACGGCGAAGGTCGAGCGGCGAGACGTCGAGCGCCTCGGCGATGCGGTTGACCTGCATCTCGGCCGCGAACTCGGCCTGCGGTGCGCCGAAGCCACGGAACGCGCCATTGGGCGGCGTGTTGGTTGCCATGGCGCGCCCGGTGATGCGGACGTTCGGGCACCGATACGGGCCGCCGGCGTGCAGGACGCCACGGCTCAGCACGACCGGCGTCAGGGTGCAGTAGGCCCCGCCGTCCATGACGATGTCGATCTCCTGCGCGACCAGCTCGCCCGATTCGCTGACGCCCGATCGGTAGTGGATGACCGCCGGATGCCGCTTGGTGGTGGCCGCGATGTCCTCGTGGCGGTCGTAGATCATGCGCACCGGCTTGGCGCACTTGAGCGACAGCAGCGCCGCGTGCAGCGCCACGATGGACGGGTACTCCTCCTTGCCGCCGAAGCCGCCGCCGGTCTCGGCCTGCACCACGACCGCGAGCTCATCGGTCATGCGCAGGGCACGCTTCATGGCCTCGTGGATGTAGTACGGGCACTGCATCGAGCCGTGGATCGTGACGCCGCCGTCGTCGCGCGGGACGGCGATCATCGCCTGGTTCTCGATGTACAGCTGCTCCTGGTGGCCGACCCGGTACGTGCCCTCGATGACGAGCGCCGCGCCCGCCATGGCCCCCGCCGCGTCGCCCGATTCGACGGTGTAGCTGGCGAACTCGCGGTCCGATGCCTCGGGATCGAACACCGGCGCCAGGGGAGTCATGCGCAGCCGCACGTGCCTCCTGGCCTCGCGCAGCGTGCCGCGATCGGCCGCGGCGATGAGCGCGCACGGCTCGGCCTGGTGGCGGATCTCGCCGCCGACCGGGACCAGGACCGGCTGGTCGGCGTCGATCAGGCTCACGACGTTGTCACCGGGGATGTCGTCGGCGGTGACCACCACCACGCGATGCCAATCGAACGCCGGGTCCAGCTCGATCGCATGCAGGCGGGCATGTGGCTCGGTCGAGCGAATCGTCGCGCCGAACCAGGCGCCCGGCACCACGATGTCATCGGTGTACAGGGCGGCGCCGGTCAACTTCTCGGGACCCTCGCGGCGGAGCGGGGGAGCCCCGCGAGCGCGGCCGGGAGCCGGCGCGTCGGTCGGGGCAATCAACGGCGATGTATCGGCGCTGGCTGGCGGTGGCAGGGTGCGGGTGCTCAGGCGCGTGCGCTCCATCGGTTTATCCTACCGCTCGGGCGTGGAGTCCTGACAGGTTGACGCGTTCCTGGAGTTCCCGATGAGACGACGGGCGAGAATCGGCGCCGTCACGTTCGGCACGGCGTGGGATGGGGATGCGGTCGTGGTGGATGGCGTGACGGTGCCGGTCGGGACGGCCGCGGTCTTCGTCGGGGGAGAATCGACCCTGACGCCGGAGCGCATGGAGTCCATGCAGTGGGTGAAACCTCCTTTGGTCGGATGCCTTGACCACGAGGTCTGGTGGATCCAGTACGTGAATCCGGAATCCTGAGAACGCCCCGAATCGAGGTCTTCCACAACGTGGAGTTCTCTGCCTCGTCGGATGGCGGGGTCACCCTTCAGTCGAGCGTGAGCAACAGCTCCTCGCCGCGCAACACGGCCCCGGTGCCGGCCCCGCCGTGGGTGCCTTCCTCCCAGGCCTCGTACAGGGCGCGGAAGACCGGCCGCTCGATCAGATCGGCCGCGACCAGGGCCACCAGGGCGTTGTAGGCGGCGGCACGGACGGGGTGCGCGACCTTGCCGGCGACGCATTCGGTGGCCAGTCGCTCGGCAGCCGATTCGAACAGGTCGAGCCGATCGGCCTCGGCCAGCGCGGCCATGGCCTCCTTGCGTGCCGCCAGGGCGGCTGGCTGGCGCGCGGCCTTCCACGCCGCCATGCGGTCCACCTGGTGCTGTTGGACCTCGGCGAGCTCGTCGATGAGCGTCTGCACGGCGAGCACCGCGACATCGGAGATGGTGGGCATGACCATCGTACTCCCCCAGACCGCGACCGATGGGCGGGCATTGCCCTTCGAGGACGCGGGCGCCGATTATCCCTGACTGGTCAAGACCCGTCCAGAGCGCACTCCAGTGTGCCCACCCGGCTCAACGACCACCTGACCGTCCACCACCACCCACTCGATGCCGTCGGGGAAGCGACGCGGCTCGGAGTACGTGGCGTTCGATCGCACCCGGTCCGGGTCGAAGACCACGAGGTCGGCGGCAAGACCGTTTCGGATCAGGCCGCGATCCTGCAGCCCAAGGCGAGCGGCCGGGGCGGAGGTCATGGAACGCACCGCCTCCTCCAGGCTCAGCAGCGCCTCCTCGCGCACGAACTGGCCCAGGACACGCGGGAACGAACCGTACGTCCGCGGGGACGGCTTGTCGCCCACGAAGGTCGAATCGGTGCCGATCATGCCGAGCGGGTGGCGGATGAACTCCGGCAGCGACTCCGACCATGGACCGGGCGTCACCTCGTTGATCCGCAGGTTCTCGGCCAGCAGGATGTCGCACAGGACATCGACCGGATCCTCGCCACGGTCGCGGATCAGCTCGCCCAGCGTGCGACCCTCCCACGGCAGCAGAGCGATGGTGGTGAACGCGCCCAGCCGTACGTCGTCCCAGGCCCGTTCCCCGGCGAACAGCACGCCGCGATCGGCCAGCTCGCGCCGAATCCGCTCCCGCACCGATGCATCCGCCAACCGCTCCAGCGTCGCCACCGGGCCACCTGACTGCACCCACGGCGGGATCATGATCAGCAGTCGGGTGCTGGCCCACTCGTACGGGTACGTGTCGAACGTGACGTCGAGGCCCTCGGCGTTCGCGTCGTCCACCAGCGCCAGCATCGGCTCAGGGCCCTGGGGGAACGTCTGCCGGTGGTAGAAGTGGGTGATGTGGGTGGCGCCGCCGCCGCGACGGCCGATCTCGATCGCCTCGCGGAACGGGTCAAGGAACCGGTCGCCGAGCGGATAGCGGACGTGAGTGTGGTAGAAGCCGCCGGCTCGCGCGGCCTCCGCGGTCAGCTCTACCAGCTCGTCGGTGTCGGCGTACGAACCGGGTGGGTAGTCGAGGCCCGACGACAGGCCGAAGGCGCCCTGCTCCATCGCCTCGCGCAGCATGGCGCGCATGTTCGCGACCTGCGCCGGGCTGGCCGGCACCTCCTCCCACCCGACGCCGCCGACGCGCAGCGCCGAGTTGCCGACCATGAACGCCAGGTTGACCGACGGTCGCAGGGCGGCCAGCCGGTCGAGGTAGGACTCGACGCTCGACCAGTCGTGGGGCAGCGCCTCGACCGGCGCTCCGTCGAGGCCGGCGTTCATGCGCACCATCGCCTCGAGGTCGGCCGGGTCGGAGATCGGCGCGTAGCTCAACCCGTCCACGCCGATGACCTCGGTCGTCACGCCCTGGCGCACCTTGGGCTCGTGGAGCGGATCGGCAAAGATCATCAGTCCGGAGTGGCTGTGCAGGTCGATGAAGCCCGGTGCGACGACCAGGCCGGTCGCATCGATGCGCCGCGTCGCCTCGAC
>JADLBB010000147.1 GCA_020848055.1 Chloroflexota bacterium
ACGGGCCAGCTTGCGATAGGCCTTCTTGATCTCGGCCGCGGTGGCCGTCTTCGGAACGCCGAGGGTCGCGTAATAGTCCTTGTACTCCATCGGTCAGTCCGTACCTTCGGGCGGGCCATCGGGCAGATGGACGAGGAGGTTCGGCAGGTCACCACAGACGGCTTGCCAGAGCTCATCTATGTCCACGCGCCAATAGGCATGCACGATCACCTGCCGCATTCCAGTGACCTCTCGCCAGGGGACGCCGGGTATGCGGGCACGGCGCTCCGCCGATAGGTTACTCGCCGCCTCGCCGATGACCGTAATCTCGTGCAGCAACGCCGCTATCAGCAGGTCGTCCCCGACGAGTTCATCCCGCGACTTGCCGTCGGCGAAGCGGAGCGCTGCCTGGGCGGCACGCCTGATGTCGCCGAGACGCTGGTCATCCGTTCTCATACAGCGTCACCCCGTCGACGTCGACCCGTTCTCGAATCGATGGTCGCAGACTGCGGAGGGACCCGAGATCAACCGGCACGCCGAACAGGTCAGCCAGCTCATGCTGCATCCGGACATGCTCGAACAAGCCGATGCTGTGCCCCGATTCGAGAACGAACGCGAGATCAACATCGCTGAACCGGTGCATGTCGCCACGCGCCGCCGACCCGAAGAGAATGAGACGATCGACGCGGTGGTCCTCCGCCCAGCGCCTCAGCGCTGTGCGATTCACCTCGCGGGGATCATTGATCGGTCCGTTTCGGAGCCGCTCGACGTCCGCCCGTGCGACGCGATAGTGGCCGCCGGGCCGGATGGCCGTCAGTCGATTGGCGCGGATGAGGCGCTTGACGGTGTTGATCGAGCGCACGCCGAGCATCCGGGCGGCCTCGCCGGTCGTGATCCACTCACGCTGCTCGTCCATGGGGGCAATGGTAGGTTCACCCGTCCGAATCGTCAAAACCGTCAGGCTGGTCCTAGGCCGGTTGGCCTGCCGGTGGCTGGTCGGTCGGCGCCTCCGGGGCCGGAATCGGTGCCGTGGCCGCCTTGCGCGAGCGTCGCGGGCGGCGGGTGCCGAGCTTCTGACGCTCGTCGCGCTCGGCCTTGATCCGGGCCGCCGGCCGCGGCGCGTCGATGAGCGCCTCGGCCAGCACCTGGTCCATGTTCTCGACCGGCACGATCCGCAGCTCGGTTCGCACTTCCTCCGGCACGTCGACGAGGTCCTTCTCGTTGCGCTTCGGGATCAGCACCGTCTTCACGCCGGCCAGGTGCGCGGCCAGCAGCTTCGACTTGAGCCCGCCGATCGGCAACACGCGCCCGCGCAGCGTGATCTCGCCGGTCATGGCCAGGTCGCGTCGCGCCGGCCGTCCGGTCAGCAGCGACGCCATGGCCGTGGCCATGGTCACGCCGGCTGATGGGCCGTCCTTCGGCGTGGCACCCGCGGGCACGTGGATATGGATCGTCGTCTTCTCGAAGGCGGCCGGGTCGATGCCCAGCTCCCTGGTCCTGGCCCGGATGAAGCTCAGGCCCGCGCGCGCCGACTCCTTCATGACGTCGCCCAGCTGGCCGGTCAGGATGAAGTCATCCTTGCCATCCATCTTGGTGGCCTCGACCTGGACGATGTCGCCCCCCGCGTCGCTGACCACGAGCCCCGTCACCATGCCCACCTGGTCGGTGTCGTCGAGCTCGCCGTACTCGAAGCGTCCCGGCCCGAGGTAGTCCTCGAGGTCGGCCGCCTTGACGACGACCCTCGTCTTCGCGTTGGCCGCGACGCGACGCGCGACCTTGCGCGCCACGTTGGCGATCTCCCGCTCCATGTTGCGCACGCCCGCCTCGCGGGTGAACGCCTGGATCAGGCGCACCAGGGCCGCCTCCTCGAAGGCGAGGTTCTTCTCGGTCAGGCCGTGCGCCTCGAGCTGCTTGGGCACGAGGAAGCGCTCGGCGATGCGAACCCGCTCCAGCTGCGTGTAGCCCGGCAGCTGGATGACCTCCATCCGGTCGCGCAGGGCCGGTGGGATGGTGTCGAGCATGTTGGCCGTGGCGATGAACAGCACCTTCGACAGGTCGAACGGGACCTCGAGGTAGTTGTCCGCGAAGCTGAAGTTCTGCTCCGGGTCGAGCACCTCCAGCAGCGCCGATGACGGGTCGCCGCGGAAGTCCATGCCCACCTTGTCGATCTCGTCGAGCATGAACACCGGGTTGGCGCTTCCGGCGGTCTTGATGTTCTGGATCACCCGGCCGGGCAGCGCGCCGATGTACGTGCGCCGATGGCCGCGGATCTCGGCCTCGTCGTGGATGCCGCCCAGGCTCATGCGCACGAACTTGCGGCCCATGGCGCGGGCGATGCTCTTGCCGAGCGAGGTCTTGCCGACGCCGGGCGGTCCGACGAAGAGCAGGATCGGCGAGCGGATCTTGTCGGCCAGCTTGCGCACGGCCATGTACTCGACGATGCGCTCCTTCGGCTTCTCGAGCCCGTAGTGGTCCTCGTTGAGGACCTTCTCTGCAGCCTCGAGGTCCAGGTTGTCATCGGTCTCGACGCCCCACGGCAGGCTCACCAGCCAGTCCACGTAGGTGCGGATGACGCCCTGCTCCGGCGACGCGCTTGGGATGCGAGACAGCCGCTCGACCTCCTTGAGCGCCTTGGCCTTGACCTCGTCGGGCATGGCGGAGGCCTCGACCTTCTCGCGCAGCTCGTTCGCCTCGGCGACCGAGGGATCGTCCTCTCCCAGCTCCTTCTGGATCGCCTTCATCTGCTCGCGCAAGATGTACTCGCGCTGTGTCTTGTCCATCTCGGACTTGACCTCGGACTGGATGCGGCCCTTGAGCTCGAGCACCTCGATCTGCTTGGCCAGGAAGGCCGATGCCAGCCGCAGCCGCTCGGCGACGTCGATCGTCTCGAGCAGCTCCTGGCGCTGCTCGGTCGTCATCTCGGGGCTGTACGCGGTCATGTCGGCCAGCAGGCCGCCGTCGGTGATGTTGCGCGCTGCCACGGCCACCTCGGGTGGCACCGACGCCCCGCTGTTGACGTACTGCTCGATCTGGCCGTGGATCGAAGACATCAGCGCCTCGATCTCGAGCGTCTTGGAGGCCGAGTCGTCGATGACCTCGACGCGCGCCTCGAGATGTGGGTCGACCTGCGCCAGTTCCAGCAGGCGCACGCGGCGCTGGCCCTGGACGATGGCGCGGATCGTGCCGTCCTGCAGCCGGATGACCTGGGCGATCTTGGCCAGCGTCCCGATCGGGTACAGCTCATCGGCGCTGCCGATGTCCTCCTGCTCGCTGGAGCGCTGGGTGACGAGCGCCACCGGCTGCGAGCGGCGAACGGCGCGGTCGAGTGCCTTGACGCTGCGATCGCGGCCGACCGTGAGAGGTACGATCATCTCGGGAAAGATGACCGTGTCGCGCAGGGCGACCAGCGGCAGTACCTGGAAATGCTCCAGGTCGGCGCCGTCGCCGTCCTCGATGGCGGTGATCTCGGGGATGTCCTTGTTGGTCTCGTCAGTTGCCACGCGGGGTTGCTCCTTGGCGGGACGCCGTGTCGAGCTCGGGCTCGGCCTCGGCGCCTTCTGGGAATTGCTCGAACTCATCGGGGTCGATCAGATCATAGACGCGGATCTTGCCGAGTGCCTCGAGCTGAAGGATGACACGCACGCCGGCGAGGTTCACGCGCTGGCGGGTGGTGAGGAATCGAATGACGCGCACGCGCCGGATGTCCGCCTCACTGTAGAGGCGCAGGTTGTTGCGTCGCTGCGGCGCGACGAGGCCCTCCTCCTCGTAGATCCGCAGCGTGCGCGGATGGCACGCCGCCAACTCGGCGGCGATGCTGATGATGTACCTGGGCCGGGTCAGGGCATCGCGGCGCGGGACGTCCGACGCCCGATCGTCCTCGCGCCGCGATCGGTCCATGTCAGGAGGCCGGGGTGTGCTCGGCGTCTCCGTCGTTGCCATTGGCCTCGATCCGGATCTGGCGGGGCTTGACCTCCTCCGCCTTGGGGATGCTCAGGGTCAGGACGCCATCGGTGAAGGTGGCCCTGGCCTGGTCGCCCTGGACGCGCACCGGCAGTTGAAGGGTGCGGCTGAAGGTGCCGAACCTGCGCTCGCGGTACAGGTACTGCTCGCGCTTGACCTGGTCGTCGGCCTTGAACTCGCCGCGCAGGGTGAGGCTCTGGCCGGTCATGGTGATCTCGACGTCATCGGCCTTCATGCCCGGCAGGGCGGCGGTCACGATGATCTCGTTGTCGGTCTCGTGGATGTCGATCGGCGCCGTGACGGTCTCTCCGCCACTGATGGTGCGCCAGGTCATCGGGCTGACGAAGGAATCCTCGAACAGGCGGTCCATGGCCGAGCGCAGGGAAACCATGTCGCCGACGGGGTCGAATCGGGTGATGTTCGCCACTGATGTGCTCCTCTCCCGGTCGCCAGGGGCGGCCGGCGCATTGCTTGGGTTTGATGTGGCATTACCGTAATCCTTGACAATGATGTTGTCAAGGATGCTCAAGGTAAAGATGCCTTCACCAACTCCCAGCGCACGGCTCCGATGTCGCCGCCACCCGGCAACGGCACCGGCGTGGCGCGCAGTTCGAGCTCCAGCACCGCGCGATCGGCGACCGGCACCAGTTCGCTGCCCGGGAAGATGCCGAACAGGCGCGTGTCGCGCCGCTCGAAGTGGATGGACTCGCCGGTGGCGAGCGCGCGCCCGTCGCCCACGCTGACGATGCGGAAGCGAACGTCGTGGAAGCGACCCGGCCCGCTGCCGAGCAGTCCGGCCGCCTCGTCTGCCGGACCGCTGACCTCGGCCGGCCAGGTGTCGTCGAGGTCGTCGCGGCCCCAGGCGGTCACGAACCGGTCGATCACGCCGGCGGGCGTTCCCGCATGCGTGCCAAGCAGCCAGAAGCCGGCACCCCATGCCAGCAGCGGCAGGCACAGCCATCCGATGGCTGCCGCGGCGGAGCGCGCCGTCGCCTCGATGTCTTGGCTGCGACGCTTCACCGCCGAGCGGTAGGCGTCGACGGCCTGCCACGCCCAGGCCGTGATGAACGCAACGCCGGTGAGGTAGGCGACCATGTGGGCACTGGTGTCGGCCAGCCCGATGGTCAGCCAGGCGACGCCGACGATGGCCAGGACCTCGGCCACCAGCAGGAGCCAGCCCGTGGTCGTGCGCCCGACGCCGATGTGGCCGAGGCCCCAGAGCAGCAGCGCGCGGCGGAGCGCCACGGCCGGATCGGGCGAGCTCACTCGCCGATGAACAGGGCCCGCAGCGCCGCCTCGGTTTCGGCCGACGTCACCGCCAGCAGCTTGTCGCCCGCCCGCAGCCGCGTGTCGGAGCGCACCGTCTGCACGCGGTCGTCGCGGATCATGACCGCGATGGAGCTGCCCTCGGGCAGTTCGAGGTCGCGCAGCTCACGGCCGATGACGGGCGAGTCGGCGTCCAGCTGGGCCTCGACGATCTGCACCTCGCCGCCCTCGAGCTCGGCCAGGTGCAGCAGGTCATGGATCGGAATCTCGTGCTCGATGACGCCGAGGATCACGTGCGTCGGGCTGACCGTCTCGTCGATCGACAACCGCTTGAACAGGCGCTCGTTCTTCGGATCGTTGACCCTGGCGATCGAGCGCGGGACGTTGAATCGCATCTTCGCCACCTGCGAGGCGGCCAGGTTCACGGCATCGTCCCCGGTCACCGCGGCCACGACGTCGGCTCGGCCCATCCCGGCCTCTGCCTGGTAGCGGCCCTCGCAGCCGTCCGCGGCGATGACGATGCTGCCCAGCTCATCGGCGATCTGGCGGGCCCGTGCCTGGTCCTGCTCGATGACGACGACCTCGTGCCCGGCCGCCAGCAGCTCCTTGGTCAGGTAGTAGCCGACGTTGCCGCCGCCGATGACCACGACGTACATGGCTCAGATTCCTCCCTCGATGCCATCCCGGGGCTGGACGACCGCCGCGGTCGGCGCGCCCGCGGCGCCGGCATCCGGGGTCGCCGCGGCGGTCGGCGCAGTGCGCAGCGGCTGGGCGGTGGGCTCACGCACGAACCCGTTGGTCGCGGCCGCGCCCTCGACGGTCGCGGTCACCAGCGCGCCGCCCAGGATCAACGTGCGGCAGATCGTCTCGAGGCCCAGGGCGCGGTATGCCTCGGCGCGCAGCGGGTCGTTGATCTTGGCGATGACGCGCGGCACGCTGAAGGTGTGCTTGGCCAGTTGGGCGGCCAGCGCGTTGCGGTTGTCGCCCTCGGTCAGGGCCAGCACGATGTCCGCCTGCTCGGCGCCGGCCGAGCGCAGGACGTCCTCGTCCACGCCGTTGCCGCGAACGGTCTCGCCGCCGAAGTCGGCCGGCAGGCGCTGGAACGACCTGGCGCTGACGTCGATCACGGTGACGCGCTCCCCGTGCTTGTCGAGCTCGGACGCGACGTACGCGCCGACGCGGCTGCAGCCGACGATGATGATCCTCATGGGGTGTTGGCGAGCTCCTTCGTCTGGGCGCGCAGGCACCATACCGGCGCGGTCGAGTTGCGCATCACGTACGGGACGGTCCGGCCCGCGTCCCATTGTCCCCCGAAACGCTTCTTGTAGCGCAGGCCCATCACGATCAGGTCCGCCCCGAGCTCGTTGGCGTCGTCCACGATGGCCGGTCCGGCGGCGCGCGCCTGCACCGTGCTGATCGTGACGGGTACGCCCTTCTCGGTCAGGATGGCCTCGGCCCGCGACAGGATGGCGTCGGCACCGGCCACCGCCTCCTCGTCCTCCGCGTCCAGGTTGCGCTCGAACGGCACCTCCAGGACGTGGAGCAGCGAAGCGGAGACGCCCTCGCGGCCCACCAGCAGCATGGCGGTGACCTTGAGCGCCGAATCGTCAACGTCGGCGATGCCGAGCAGCGGGA
>JADLBB010000148.1 GCA_020848055.1 Chloroflexota bacterium
CAATGCTTCGGTCACTCCACGCCTCCATGCGACGGACGCCCGGCCGTCGGTTGTGTTTGATCAGACCGAATGTTCCCACATCAGCCCGCGTGGATACAATATCTCATGAAATGAGTACGATGTGCGCCAGTCGCGCATCGCACGCCTCGGGAGGATCCGACCCGGCCGCCACCGGAGGGCCTCGTCAGGTTGGGGTTTCGGACCTCGCAGGTCGTGACAGGTAGGTCACCCCGTGCTCGTCGAGAGTCTGGTGGACATGGAGCTCACCGGTCCGCAGATGCGTGGTGAACCAGTCCACGATCATCGGGTTGACGAGGTCGCGGTACTGCGCGTAAGCGCCGTAATGGGTCGTGTCGGTCTGGACAATCAACCGCTTCGGGGCACCGGCGGCCAGATACAGGGCCTGGGCGTGATCTTCCGGCGTCACCGCGTCGTGCTCGACCGCGATGATCATCACCGCGCGCGGGGCAATGCGTGCCACGAAATCGACGGGCCGATACTCCATGATTGAGGCGGCGGATAGGAGCGCCACCTGCTTGGGAACCCGATCGTCCACGTCCTTCTTGACCGCCAGCTGCTCGCGCTGCGGGATGGGCACCATCAGCTCGTTTCGTGGCGAGGCCATGAGCAGCTCGTCATCGGCCACGTAGCGCCGCTGCGCATCGCGAACGTCATCCAGGAAGGTCAGCCACGCATGCTCAGGGCGCATGCGGTGCAACCAGTCGCGGCCGTCGGAAACCGGGACCTGGCTGACGACAGCCCGGACGCGTCCGTCCAGCCCGGCCGCCACGATCGCGTTGCCTCCCCCGGTTCCGCCTGATCCGAATAGCCCCAACCGTCGCGAGTCAAACTCGGGCAGCGACTCGAGGAATGTCAGGCCCGCTCGAATGTCCGAGACCTGGTCCATCGGGTCCAGGAACGTGGCGTCCCCACCCGAGTCGCCGAACCCTCGATAGTCGAGCGCGAGCACGCCAAAGCCGGCGTCGGTCAGCGCCTCATGGTACGGCTGGTACAGCTTCGCGTCGCGCAGGCCCAGCCAGCCGGGGCCCTGGACGATGCCGGGGATCAAGCCCTCGATGCGATCGGGGAGATGCAGGGTGCCGGCCAGGCTCTCTCCGCGATTGTGGAAGCGGACGTCCCGCGTCTGCATGCGGTGCGGGTCTAAGTCCCGTCGCTGCCGCGCTGCTTCATCTCGCGCAGATATCGGCGCAGCAGGGCAGCAACCTTGCGGTAGTGAGACGCGAGCTCAGCCGTGGCACGGTCCGCGTCCCCGGCCTTGATGGCTTCGAAGAAGTCACCGTGGTGGGCTGGTGAATGCTGGACCAGTTGCCAGCGCAGGGCCCTGGCGACCTCCTGGCGCATGCGCGCGATGAGGCCCACCAGGCGCGGGCGCGCGGTGATCGAGTACAGGCGCAGGTAGAAGCGCTCGCGCAGGGCAAGCTGCTGATCGGCGTCCGTCTCCGCCGTCATGGTGTCGTAGATGTCCTGCAGTTCCTGGAGGTCGACGTCGGTGAGCAGTGGCAGGGCCAGCCGCACGGCGTGGCTCTCGAGCACAATGCGCAGGTCGTAGATCTCCTCGATCTGGTCGGCGTCGAGGCTGGTCACGGTGAAGCCGCGATGAGGTTCCGACTCCACCAGTCCCTCGTACTCGAGCGCCCGCAGCGCCTCGCGCACCGGGATCCGGCTCGTGTTGAAGATCGCCGCCAGATCTTCCTGCCGCAGACGGGAGCCCGGTACGATCACGCCGTGGACGATGGCCTCGCGCAGGGTTGCCAGCACGAGATCCTGCACCGTCGCCGATCGCGGACGCATCTCTTCGACCAGTTCGGCCAACTGAGCACCGCCGACGCGCTGCCCTCGTTCAGGGCCGGTTGTGCCCCGTTCAGTGGTCCTCATCGTGGAATGCTCATGATTCGTGGAAGGCTCATGATTTCAGTGAGCGCCCCTGTCTAATGTACGCACCATTGGCAGTCTAGCAGACGTTCCATGCTACATTGCATACATCTACAATGGCAACCACCTGTCGCGCACAAGTCAACCTGTATCGTAGATGATGATTGACCTCGGGAGTCCCATGAAATGACCAAGATCGGCTACGCCTGCATGCTCGAGCAGTTTCATCCGACCGAGCTGCTCGACTGGGCCGCGCAGGCGGAATCCGCAGGATTCAGCGCGGGCTTCCAGGTCAGCGAGCACTTCCATCCGTGGACCCCGCAGCAGGGCCAGAGTGCCTTCGCGTGGAGCTTCATGGGGGCCCTCGGCCAGCGCACCAGCCTGCCGTTCGGCACGGCGGTGACCTGCCCCGGCTTCCGCTACCACCCCGCGGTCATCGCGCACGCGTCGGCCACGTTGGGGGCCATGTACCCCGGGCGCTTCTGGCTCGGGCTGGGCGCGGGCGAGGCGCTCAACGAGCACGTCATCGGCGGCGAATGGCCCGAGATCGGCATCCGCAGCGCCATGATGTTCGAGGCCATCGAGGTCATCGCCAAGCTGTTCAGCGGCAAGGTCGTCAAGCACGATGGCGAGTACTTCACGCTCGAATCGGCGCGCCTGTACACCATCCCCGAGACCCCCGTGCCGATCTACGTCGCCACCGCCGGGCCGGTCAACGCCAAGCGCACCGGCAGGTACGCCGACGGCATCATCACCGTGGGCGCGGCTGACGAGAAGATCGCCATGCTGTGGGATAAGTTCCGCGAGGGCGCGCGCGAGGCGGGCAAGGACGCATCGGCCATGCGCACTCAGCTCCAGGTGCACGCGTCCTGGGCGCCGACCCAGGCGGCGGCCGAGGAGCAGGCGCTGGCCGAGTGGCCCAACGGCGGCATGCCGTTCCCCAAGCAGGACATCAAGAACCCCGAGGACTTCGCCAACATCGCCAAGCTGGTGCGGATCGAGAACTTCGCCAACCGCATGCTGATCAGCGCCGATCTCGATGAGCATGCCGCAGCGCTGCAGCGCTACGTGGACATGGGCTTCGACGAGATCTACCTGCACAACGTCGGGCGCAACCAGGCCGAGTTCATCTCGACCTTTGCCGACGAGGTGCTGCCGAACCTCCGCCTGGGCTGACGCACGCGCCCGCGACGTTGGCCTGACCAGCCGGCCTGGTCAACCTTCCGGGGCCAGGTACTGCCGCAGGACCGACCGATCGGGCCATCGCGCGCAGGGTCCTGTCGGCCCATGCTCGACCCATGGCACGCGGGGTTGCGCGAGACGTCGGCGAGGTCGCCGAGACGCTGGGCGTGGACGATCTGATGGTCTTCGAGATGACCGATGCACGCGCCCGGCTGCGAGGCGGGCACGGCCGCGGTGCCGGCTGGGCCGGCGTCGTCGAGCTGGACGTCGCCGAGGAACCCTTGCTCAGCTCCACGACGGACCTCGGGCGTGCCGTGCGGATCGACCAGGCGGAGCCGGTCCGCG
>JADLBB010000149.1 GCA_020848055.1 Chloroflexota bacterium
AGGATGACGGGCCGGCGCCGGAGCGACGGATCCGGGATCGGCACGACCGACAGCAGGGCCTGGGCGTACGGATGCTGCGGGTTGGCCAGAACGTCGCGGGTCGGTCCGTACTCCACGATCCGGCCGAGGTACATGACGGCGATCCGATCGGCGTAGGCTGCGACGGTCGAGAGGTCGTGGGTGATCATGACGATGGCGATGCCGTGCTCGCGCGCCAGGCTGGCGAGCAGGTTGAGTATGTCGGCACGGATGCTGACGTCGAGCATGCTGACCGGCTCGTCGGCGATGAGCAGCGATGGCTCGAGCGCGAGGGCCGCGGCGATGACCACGCGCTGGCGTTGCCCGCCGGACAGCTCGAACGGGTAGCGGCGCAGGTATGCCTCCGGCGGCGTGAGCCCCGCCTGGGACAGCGCGCGGGTCACCCGTTCGGCGAGGTCCGCGCCGGAGGCCACGCCGTGCACGCGCAGTGGCTCGGCCACGATGTCGCCGACGCGCATGCGCGGATTGAGCGACTCGTACGGGTCCTGGAACACCATCTGGACGTGGCGCCGCAGCCTGCGCAGCCCTCGGCCCGACAGCCGGCCGACCTCCTCACCGTCGAGCACGACGCGGCCGGAGGTCGGCGGGAACAGGCCCATCAGCAGGTTGCCGGTCGTCGTCTTGCCACAGCCCGACTCGCCGACCAGCGCCAGGACCTCGCCGGCGCGCAGCTCGAAGCTGATGCCATCGATGGCACGCACCGGTGATGCCGGTCTGCGAGCCAGCCAATCGGCAAGCGACCGGTTGCCGGGGAATGACATCACCAGGTCCTCGACCTGGAGGAGCGCGTCACTCATCGCGGTGCCTCGGCCGGATCCAGCAGGAAGCACGAGGCGCGGCCGCCTGCCGCCGGGTACTCGGCCGGTCGCTCGGTCGTGCAGCGCTCGAAGGCCTGCGCGCAGCGCGGCGCGAATCGGCAGCCGGCGGGCATGGCGTCCAGTCGAGGCGGCGACCCGGGAATTCCCTGCAGCGGCCGATCCGGGTTGGCGAGATCGGGGAACGAGGCCAACAGGCGTTGCGTGTACGGGTGCTGCGGCGAGCGGTACAGCGTGGCGGCGTCATTCTCCTCGGCCACGACCCCGCCGTACATGACCAGCACCCGGTCGCAGACCTGGGCCACGACGCCCAGGTCATGGGTGACCAGGATGACCGCGGTGCCGAAGTCGCGCGAGATGCCCGCCAGCAACTCGAGGATCTGGGCCTGGATCATGACGTCGAGGGCGGTCGTCGGCTCGTCGGCCACGATGACGTCGGGATCGCAGGCCAGCGCCAGGGCGATCATCGCGCGCTGCCGCATGCCGCCGGAGTACATGTGCGGGTACTCGCTCGCCCGCCTGCGAGGAATACCGACGCGCTCGAGCAGGTCGCCGGCGCGCTCGGTCGCCTCTGCCTTGGAGGTGGATGGCGAGTGGATGCGGATGGCCTCCACGACCTGGTCGCCCACAGTGCGCACCGGGTTGAGCGCGTTCATCGCGCCCTGGAACACGAGGGACAGACGCGTCCATCGGAACGCCCGCAGCGATGGCCCGTCCAGGCCGACGAGATCCTCGCCGTCGAACCAGACCGATCCGCCCACGATCTTGCCACCCGGCGGCAGCAGCCGCAGCAGGCCGAGCACGGTCGTCGTCTTGCCACAGCCGGACTCGCCCACCAGGCCCAGCGTCTCGCCGCGGCGCAGGTCGAAGCTCACGCCGTCGACCGCGCGAACCGGCCCGTCCTCGGTGTCGAACTCGATCGACAGGTCGCGAACCCGCAGGATGGGCGCATCGGTCGCGCCGGCCGGCGGCGCGACGACCGCCGGCACCTCGTCGCGCGCCACGTCCGACCCAGCCGCCTCGAGGTGGTGGCGCTTCAGGCGCGGGTTGACGGCGTCCTCGAGGGCCGTCCCCAGCAGCGTCGTGCCCAGCACGACCCACACGATCGCGAAGCCCGGTGCCAGAAGCGCCCACCATGCCCCGGCGCTGACCGCCCCGCCCTCGAACGCGTAGTTGAGCATCTGGCCCCAGCTGATGACCGTCGGGTCGCCGAGGCCCAGGAAGGCCAGGCTCGACTCGTCCAGGATGGCCAGGCTGACGACGAGGACCATGTTGGCCAGCATCAGCGGCAGGACCGCGGGCAGGATGTGGTGGCGCAGGATGTGCACGTCCCCTGCGCCAACGGCCTGGGCGCGCAGGACGTACTTGCGTTCGCGCACCGACAGCGTCTGGGATCGGATCAGGCGCGCCGTCCCGGTCCAGCCCAGGAAGCCGATGACCAGGATGATCGTCCGCAGCGACGGCCCCATGATCGCGACCAGCACGATCATCAGCGCCAGGTCCGGAATGACCAGGAAGAAGTCGGTGATGCGCATGAGCAGCGCGCCGAGCCAGCCGCGACGGTAGCCGGCCACGATGCCCACCACCGCCCCGATGCCGATGGCGATGGCGGCCGAGGTGAAGCCGACCAGCAACGAGACGCGGCTGCCGTAGATGAGCGACGACAGCACGTCCTTGCCGCCGTCATCGGTGCCCAGCCAGTGCTGTGGCGAGGGCC
>JADLBB010000150.1 GCA_020848055.1 Chloroflexota bacterium
ACGCCGGTCAGGACCAGGATCGAGGCAAGCCCGGCCCGGTTGGCGGCGGCGATGTCGGCGTCGGGGTTATCCCCGATCACGACCGTCGAATCCGCGCCGATGCCGCTGGCCTCGACCACCGCGCTGAACATGGCCGGCGCCGGCTTGCCGATGACGTCGGGCGCCATCCCGGTGGCGGTCGCGATCGCGGCGACGATCGCACCCGCGCCCGGCAGGAAGCCGGCCTCGGTCGGATAGCGAGCGTCGGCGTTGGTGGCGATGAGCCTGGCCCCACCGGCCACCGCAGCCATCGCGACGGCCAGGCGGGCATAGTCGATGTGCTGATCCAGGCCGACGATGACCGCATCGAACCCGGCGATCGGCGCTCCCGGCGCAACCGTTCCCGCGGCCCCGGACGCCATGGTGACCTCCAGCCCTGCCGCTGCCATCTCCTCGCGCATCCCATCGGCGCCGACGCCAAGCACCCGGTGCACGTGCGGAAGGTGTCGCCGCACATGTGCGATGGTTGCCGTCGTTGACGTCACGATCTCGTCGGCCACCGTCTCGATTCCCATCGCCCCGAGGCGCTGCACGTAACCCGCCCGCGTGATGGTCGAATTGTTGGTCGCAAATCGCACGGCCACGCCACGACCGTGCAGCCAGGCGACCAACTCACTCGCTCCCGGCACAGGCACGCGGCCGCGGTAGACCACCCCGTCGAGGTCGAAGATGACCAGGCGCACACAATCTGGGATGTGGGTCATGCCCGGATGATACGGGGCGCATGGCAGCGCGGCGGCCCATGCCGAATGACCCTTGAGTCGGGGGAGACCAAGGCAGTATGATGCCGCAGATTCTGCGCCGGACCGTGACGGTACGAGCGCATTGGACCAACCGCCGCGAGCATCGCGGCACGAGCGCACCGGCGACCGGTGCGGAGGAGAACGCATGCGCAAGCATCCCGGCGTCGCCTTCATGGCGATCCTGGCTGCCCTCACCCTGGTTCTGGCCGCGTGCCAGAGCAGCGGTCCCGACCTCGGCCTGTGCCGGCCGATCGGTGATGCCAAGGCACCCGAGACCCCCGCACCGACCGCTGCCGCACCCGGCAGCAGCGATCTGAAGATCGGCCTGGTGACCGACGTCGGCACCCTCGACGACCGCAACTTCAACCAGTACAGCTGGGAAGGCGCGCTGCGCGGGGCCGAGATCATCGGCGCAGCTGAGCCGTCGAACATCGTCACCACCGCGTCGAGCGACTACGCGGCCAACATCCAGTCGTTCGTCGACCAGGACTACAACATCATCGTGACCGTCGGCTTCGCGCTGGGCGAGGCCACGCTGGCCGCGGCGACGGCCAACCCGGACGTGCATTTCATCGGCGTGGACCAGTTCCAGGCCGGTGACGACTTCCTCGCCGGTGCCGGCCTGGCCAACTACGAGAGCCTGATCTTCTCCGAGGCGCAGGCGGGCTACCTGGCCGGCATCGTCGCCGCCAGCCTCAGCAAGTCCGGCGAGGTCGCCGCCATCGGCGGCTCGGGAACCATCCCGCCGGTCGTCAACTACGCCCGTGGCTACGAGAACGGTGCCAAGAGCGTCAACCCCGATGTCAAGGTGCACATCAAGTACATCAGCGACGACCTCGGCGTGGCCTTCAACGATCCGACCACCGGCAAGAGCTTCACGGACCAGTTCCGCCAGCAGAACGCCAAGGTCGACGTGATCTTCCAGGTCGCCGGCAAGACCGGAAACGGCGTGCTTCAGTCCGTCGAGGAGGGCAAGATCTACGGGATCGGCGTCGACGTTGACCAGTGGGCCTCGACCCCCGAGAGTGCCGAGTGCATCGTGACCAGCGCCGAGAAGAAGCTCACCCTGGCGGTGTCCGATGGCATCGCAGCGGTGGGCGGCGGGTCGCCGCGCGCCGGCAACGTGTCGTACAGCGCCACCAACGACGGCATCGGACTGGCTCCGTTCTACCAGTTCGCGGACCTGATCACCGACGACATCCAGTCGAAGATCGATGCCGCGTTCGACGGAATGGCCGCTGGCTCGGTTGACCCGTGCAAGCCGTCAGGCCTGTGCTACGCGGGAACCGCCGATCCGGGAACCTGATCGACTCACCTGAGCAGATCGACATGAGCGGGCGGGCCGATCCGATGGATTGGCCCGCCCGTCGCGTCTTGAGCCAAGGCCCGTGATCCCTTCCCACGCGCCGCCGGCAGGCGGGGCCGGCGCTGGCCGTGCCCTCCTGGAGATGCTCCACATCACCAAGCGCTACCCCGGAGTCGTCGCCAACGACGACATCAGCCTCGACGTTCGCGCCGGCGAGATCCATGCCCTGCTGGGCGAGAACGGCGCCGGCAAGTCGACGCTCATGAACATCCTGTACGGGCTCGCCGTCCCGGACGAAGGAGACGTCCTGCTCGATGGACGCCCGGTCGAGATCGATGGACCCAACGACGCCATCCATCGAGGCATCAGCATGGTCCACCAGCACTTCATGCTGGTCCCGGTACTGAGCGTGGCGGAGAACATCCTGCTCGGCGACGAGCCGATGGCCAACGCGATCCTGCTGGACCGCGCGGCCGCCCATCGGCGCATCCGCGAGCTGGGCGAGTCCTTCGGATGGAAGATCGACCCCGACGAGCCCGTCGGAAACCTGTCGGTCGGGTGGCAGCAGCGCGTCGAGATCCTGAAGGCCCTCTACCGTCAGGCCAGGGTCCTGGTACTCGACGAGCCGACAGCCAGCCTGACGCCGCAGGAAACTCGCGAGATCTTCGAGGTCCTGCGGCGCCTGCGAGCCGAGGGCCACGCGATCATCTTCATCAGCCACAAGCTGTACGAGGTGCTCGACATCGCCGACCGCATCACGGTCATCAGGCGCGGCCGCGTGGTCGGAAGCCGCATCCCGTCGCAGACCGACGAGGACGACCTCGCCGAACTGATGGTCGGCCGGGAGGTCCAGCTCACGGTCGACCGCGGGGAGAGCCATCCTAGAGAGCCGATGCTGGTCGTCGCGGGCCTGCGGGTGAACGATGCCAAGGGTCGCGAGGTCGTTCACGACGTCGACTTCCAGGTTCGGGCCGGTGAGATCTTCGGCATCGCCGGCGTGGCCGGCAACGGCCAGGACGAGATGGTCGAGGCGCTCATGGGCCTGCGTGAGGTCACGGCCGGTCGCGTGACGATCGGTGGCTGGGACGCTACCGGTGCGAGCCCACGCAGCCTCCACCAGCGCGGCGTGGGTTTCGTGCCGGCCGACCGCCATCGCTACGGCATGGTGCTCAGCTTCCCGCTGACCGACAACCTCGCACTCAACGAGTACTACCACTCGCCATACGCGCGCGGAATGGTCCGGGATGAGGCCGCGATCCGTGCGAACGCCGAACGAATCATCGCCGAGTACGATGTCCGGACCCCCTCTGCCGATGTCCCCGGCAGTTCGCTGTCGGGAGGCAATCAGCAGAAGTTGGTGGTCGGGCGCGAGTTCGATGGCGAGCTCAGCCTCCTGGTCCTCGACCAGCCCACGCGCGGCCTCGACGTCGGGAGCATCGAGTTCATCCATCGGCGCGCCATCGATCGACGCGATGCGGGCGTCGCGGTGCTGCTCGTGTCCGCCGAGCTGGACGAGATCCTGGAGCTGTCCGACCGCATCGGTGGGATGTACGGAGGTCGACTGGCGGCCGTCCTGGACGCGCGGACGGCCAATCGTGAGGAAGTCGGTCTGTTGATGGCGACCGGCGGTCGCGAGGCCGTCGAGGCAGTACAGGAGAGGGCATCGTGACCGACGCCACGGCTCCCGAGACCGATCGGAGCACCCCACCGGCGGCCACGCGCGGACGCGGCGGAGAGATCCTGGACCTCGTTCTGCTGCCGAGCGCCGCAATCCTGCTGGCGTTGGTGGTCGGGGCGGTGATCATGATCCTGTCCTCTCCGCTCACGCGCGGAGGCTTCAACCTGGCGCTGCCATGGACGGCGTACGTCGCGCTGGTCCAGGGCTCGTTCGGCTCGTTCGACGCCATCGTCAGCACGATGTCGGCGGCCACGCCACTCGTGCTGGCCGGGCTCGCCGTCGGCATCGGCTTCAAGGCCGGCGTCTTCAACATCGGCGCCCAGGGCCAGTTCCTCATGGCCGGGCTGGCGGCGGCGGCCATGGGAGTGGCAACCGCGGGACTGCCACCGGTCGCGGCCATCCCGCTCGCGGTCGGGGCCGGGCTGCTGGCCGGGGCAGCGTATGGGTTCGTGCCCGGCTTCCTGAAGGCGACCACCGGCGCCCACGAAGTCGTCACCACCATCATGCTCAACTACGTGGCGATCCAGTTCCTGGCCTGGGCGGTGTCGGGACCATTGCGGGGTGAGAACGTCACCTTCGCGCGCACCGAAACGATCACCACGGCCGTGCTGCCGGTCCTGTTCGGCCGCGACGGGCACCTTGGCATCGCGTTCGCGGCAATCGCCGTGCCGCTGTTGGCCTGGCTGCTCTTCCGAAGCACGCTCGGATTCGAGATTCGTACCGTCGGTGCCAATCCGCATGCCGCCCGCTACGCGGGCATGCGACCCCGCGCGATCCTGATCCTGACCATGTCGCTGAGCGGCATGCTCGCCGGCCTGGCCGGCGTCGCCGAGATCCTCGGCAAGGTGCACCACATCCCGGCCGCCTATTCGACCACCGTCGGGTTCGACGCCATCGCGGTGGCGTTGCTGGGACGATCACACCCGGTCGGGATCCTGTTCGCCGGCATCCTGTTCGGTGCCATGCGCGCCGGATCGGGACTGATGCAGATCCAGGCCGGCATCCCGGTCCAGATGATCAACGTGCTGCAGGCGGTGATCCTGTTCTTCCTGGCCGCCGACCTGATCGTGCGTGCCGTGTTCCGCCTTCGCAGCAGCGGCGAATCGGCAAGCGAGCTGCAGACGATCTCCGCCTCCTACGGCGGCGGGGGAACCGCGTAGATGGAATTCCTGTACGACCTGCCGGCCATCGGCTACGTCTTCCAGTTCATCGGCTGGCTGATCGGTGTGCTGCCGATCATCGCCCCGACCATCGTGGCTGCCGCCGTCCCGATCGGTTTCGGCGCTCTGTGCGGCTTCATGAACGAGCGCTCCGGGGTGATCAACATCGGCATCGAGGGCATGATGCTGACCGCGGCCTTCGTTGCCTGGTGGACCGCTTCCCTCTCGGCGCAGCTGGTCCCGAGCACCGCGTTCGGACCGTTCGGGATGTCGCTGCCGCTGCTCATCGGCCTTGCCGCCGCCATCGGTGCAGCCATGCTGGTCAGCCTGGTCCACGCCTGGCTATCGATCACCGTCCGAGCCGACCAGATCATCTCGGGCACGATCATCAACATCTTCGCGGTCGGCATCACCGGCTACCTGAACCTGCTCATCAGCCAGACGGCGCCACCATCGGCGGGCCAGTTCCGCGGACTCGGCCTGCCGTCGGCACTGACGGACCTGCCGCTCGTGGGCTGGCTCATCGACGCGTTCCTGGACCAGGGCCCGATCGGCCTCGGGCTGATCATCGGCATCGTGGTCATGCAGATCCTCCTGTTCCGCTCACGCTGGGGCCTGCGCACGCGGGCGGTCGGAGAACATCCCGAGGCGGCTGAGACCGTGGGCATCGACGTCATCGCCATGCGCTACCGGAACGTGATCATCGGCGGCGTCTTCGCGGGCCTGGCGGGAGCGTACCTGACGATCGAGTTCGGGAACTCGTTCCAGGGCGAGATGACCAACGGCCGTGGCTTTATCGCACTCGCCGCGCTGATCTTCGGGCGTTGGACCCCGCTCGGGCTGATGGGCGCCTCCCTGCTCTTCACCGCGTCGGAGGGCATCCAGCGCGCCGTGCGCTTCGGGCCGCCCGAAGGTCCGCTGGGCGACTTCCTGTCGGCCATCCCGACCCAGTTCTACGGCGCGCTGCCGTACTTGATCACGATCATCGTCCTCGCCGGCGTGGTGGGCCGCTCGATCGGTCCGGCCGCGGTAGGCCAACCGTACGTCCGGGAGAAGCGCGAACGCCGCCGCACCACGGTGCCTGCTCAGCCGGCGGAGACTGGCGCCGCCTAGTCGAGTTCCAGCGAGCTTCTCGGCGCCAGGTGGGGATGCGTGGCCGGCCGCACGCGCAGCAGGTCGATCGAACGGCCGATGGCCGCCATGTCCCGCACCACGCCGGCGTGGTCGTAGTCGACCGAGCGAAAGCCGACCGCGATGTCGGGATCGCCGAGGTACACCACCGCGTACCGCGCGCGCGAGTCGCCCTCCGTTCCGCAACCGACCGATCCGGCGGCGACGAAATGCGCATGCCCCACGGCGCGGTGGAACGTCTCGTGCGTGTGCCCGAAGCAGAACAGGTCATCGGCCTCGTCGCTCGCGATCCGCGCCAGGACCCGTGACGGGCGCTCCGACCACAGGTAGTCGCTGGCGCGCAGCGGCGAGCCGTGGAACAGGAAGACCGACCTTCCCGCCAGCGTCATCCTCAACGTCGGCGGCAGCTGCCGCAGCCAGGCCTTGTGATCCTCGGACAGTGTGGCCGACGTCCAGGCCATGGACGCGTTGCCCTCCTCCTCGGCATCGGCACCGGCCCATGCCGCCCCGGTCTGTTCGCGGTCCATGCCCACCGCCTCGTCCCAATTGCCCTGCACGACCGGGATGTCGCG
>JADLBB010000151.1 GCA_020848055.1 Chloroflexota bacterium
CAATCGGCCGCTGCGGGCCGGTTGCGAGGCCCGGTGAGCAGCATCAGGGTCACCACCACGGTGCAGTTGGGACTAACCCGCGAGCGGCAATCGCTGGATCAGGGCCAGTTGTGGCCGCTGAACGCTGTGTACCGGGCGCACCGGCACACGGAGCCAGGCCGGTCCGGCGGGCCCGCTGCGCCATCGAGCATCGAGGCGCCGGGCAGAGATGGCCTCGATCCCGAAGCGGGACAGCGCCTCGGCCAGCAGCGTACCTTCGCCGGCCACGGCGTGTGTCACGACGCAGCGATCGCCGTCGGCGAGCACCTCGACCAGGCGATGGCGACGCTGCCGGAACGACCGCCGCGTCCACGGCTCGCCATCGCACCACAGCAGGTCGGTTGCGACGAACGCCGGGCGGCCAGCAGCACGCTCGCCAGCCATGCGCCTTCGCAGCAGGTCGCCGTCAAGCCAGCCACCGTCGTCGAGGGCCAGCAGCCAGCCATCGAGCACGACGCCGTCGCTGATCAACTGACCGGGGAGCTCCGCGCCGAGCTCCGGAAACGCGTTCAGCGCGTCCGCCAGGCCCTCGGCCCGCAGGCGGATCAGGCGGCGTCCCTCGACCCACGCCGCAGCGCGCACGCCGGGCCACCACGGCTCGAACAGGTAGGCCGGATCGTCGAACGGCCCGGCGCCGGCCGATGGCTGCATCGGCTCGATGCGCGCGGGCAGGCGCGCAGCGGGCTCCGGGTCGGGAATGGGCAGGCCGAGCTGCTCGCCGGGCACGACCCGCGCGTCAGGCCGTCTTGCGACGGCGCTGGCGAGGCTCCTCCGCGTCTGGCTTCGGACCCGCTGCCCGCGCTCGCTTCTTCGGTGCCGGTGCAGGCGCCTCGGCCGTGCGGTCGGCACGCGCAGCGGCAACCGACGCCTCCAGCGCCGCCATCAGGTCGGTGATGTTGGTCGGCTCGGCACGGGCCATCGGCTCGGGCTTCTCGCCGGCCACCTTGCGCTCGATGACCGCCATCAGGGCCTGGCGGTACTCGTCGGCGTAATCGGCTGCGTTGAACTCGCCGGTCATGCTGTCCACCAGCTGCTCGGCCATCTTGCGTTCGGCCGGCTTGACCTCGAACTCGCCCTCGGGCAGGTTCAGCTCGTCCATCGAGCGCACCTCGTCCGGCCAGTGCAGCGTCGTGAGCAGCATCGTGCTGCTGAACGGGTTAAGGGCGGCCAATTGCTCGCGGTCCTTCAGCACGATCTTGCAGATCGCGCTCTTGTTGTGCTCGGCCAGCACCGCCTTGAGCAGGTAGAACGCCTTGGCACCGATCGGTTCGGGCTCCAGGTAGTACGCCTGCTTGACGAACTGCATCCCGGCGCTCTCGCGGCCCGCGGCCACGAACATCTCGATCTCGATCGCGCGCACGGTCTTGAGCGGCACCGAGTCGATGTCCTCGTCGGTCACCACGACGTATCGGCCCTTGCTGTACTCGTAGCCGCGCACGGTCTCGGAACGTGGAATGACCTCGTCGTGATGAGGGCAGTACACCTTCATCTGGATGCGCGTGCCGCAGGTCGCGTGCAACAGGTTGAAGCCGATGCCGCCCGACTCGGTGGCCAGGTACAGCTTGATCGGGATCGTCACCAACCCGAACTGGATCGCGCCGCGCCACATCGATCGCGCCATGAGGTGTTCCTGCTGCGAGGGAGGACGCATGGTACACCCGGCCCGCAATCGGCCCCGGTTACCCCATCGGTACCACCCCCTTGGGTCATAGACCCCTGCCCGCAGACCTTGCAGACTCCTTGCCAGATGACAAGTTCCGCCGTTCCCCCACGCGCGTACGTCCTGGAGGACGACCCCGACATCGCCGCCCTGGAAGCCGATCTCCTGCGCGAGATGGGCTTCACGGTCGTGACCTGCACCCGGATCGTCGAACTCGGTGACCTGATGGACGTGGCACTGCCGCACCTGATGGTCATCGACGTCATGCTGCCCGACGGCGACGGTGGCGACATCACCGAGATGCTCCGCACCGCCTGGCCGGGCATCCCGGCCATCTTCGTGTCGGCCGCCAGTCGCGAGCGCCTGGCGGAGCTGGCACCGCTCGGCCCGGTCGTGGCCAAGCCGTTCGACCTGGAGGTCTTCCGCGAGGCCGTGGACCAGGCGCTGGGTGGTGAAGCGGAGCTGCAGAGCGCGTCGTAAGGGGGCCAGAACGTGACCCGGTCCTCAGTGATCCGGGCCGGAAACCGCCACGGTCGCCGCGTGCGTGGCCCCGCTGGCATCGAGGAGGACGTAACGATGCTCGACGCGAGCCACCTTCGACAGCATCGCGTTGACCGGGCAGTAGGCCGTGGCCGACAGCTCGATCGATCGGGTCAGTGCCTCGACCGTCACGTCGCCGCGGATCCGATGCTCGACGTCAACCGCGGTGAACACCTTGGGGTGGGTCTGCGCCGATTCGGCCGTCACCACCAGGTCGTAGGCGTCCACCCGCTGTCGCTTCTTGCGCAGGATCGACGCGACGTCCGACGCCGTGCAGCCAGCCAGGGCCACGAGCACCAGGTGCTTCGGCGCGATGCCGCGACCGCTGCCGAACGGCGGATCGGCGCTGGTCAGGATCGGCTCGCCTCGTTCGCCCGATGCGGTCATCTGCAGGGTGTCGGGATCAACGCTGGCAGTGATTCGAGTCATGCGATCAGCCTAGCCCATACCGGGACCTCGCCATGCGCGTGATCCGTCCCGAGGCGCTCCTCGTCGAACAGCGGCGCCGTCCACGACGCGTGGCCGCTGCAATGATCGCCGTGGGCGTCGTGTCGCTGGTGCTCGCCTTCATCGGTCCACCCTCGCCGATCCGGATAGCGCTGCTGACGGTGACCGGCGCGATCGGCATCGGCATCGGCGCTCGCTGGCTCAACCAGGCCCTGCAGCCGAACCTGCCGCTGCTGCGCATCGGGGCCATGATCGAGCTGCTGTCACCCACGCTCGGCGACGACTACACCCTCATCGTTCAGCCGCCGCTCCCCGTCCGCGACCTGGGGCGCCTCGATGGCATCCTGGTCGGCCCCGGTGGCGTGCGCGTCCTCACCGTGCGTGAGTGGCACGGCCGCTATCGGGCGCGTGCCAAGACCTGGGAGTACGACACGCACAGCCGTCACGGCTGGATTCCGTGCCGCACCAACCCCAGCACCGATGCTGCCGCGCTCGTGTTCGGGGTCCACCGCTGGACCGACGAGCAGGGCCTGCCGGACCTTGGCATCAAGCCGGCCATCGTCTTTCCGTTCGCGCATAGCCACGTCGTGCTGGAGGAGCCGGGCGACGAGATCGTGACGACCGACAACGCCCCGTGGTGGGCGAACGCCTACGGACGCGTCATGCGCATCAACGAGGCGACCTCGGCGCGGATCGTGCAGACGCTGCTGGACGCGGCCGAGCCATCGGCGGACGTCGGCTTCAGCTGGCTGGTCGATCGCGGACCCTAGCGCCGACCGACGCCAGGGTCAGGCCCAGCCGCCGCTGGATGGACGCGGCAGGGGATCCACGCCGCCGGAGTCGAAGGAGAGGACCTGCACGCCGGCGCGCGCGACGGCCATGACCGGGTGCGACGAGTTGAGCTCGGCCCGGATCCAGCAGGTGACCGTGACGTCCACCATCGGGATGAACGTGTCGGGCGACATGGTGAAGGCGGTCTCGACCGACTCGACCGACTCGGGGACGTAGATCGTGCCGGCCAGCCGGAAGGGCGGCATGGCCATCTGTGCGCCGACCGGGCGCTTGGGAACCACGATCGCATCGCCGGTCCGCTCGGTCGGCAGGTCTGCTGCGAAGAAGAGGATGTCCTTGATCGGGACGAGCGCCGAGGGAACGCGCTGCCCGCGGCCGGGGTCGTACAGCTCGCGCACGGTGGCCAGCTCAATGACCGCGTGAGACCGATCCAGGTTGTTGAGGACGTCCGACACGCGCTCGAAGCGCGTGCGCAGCGTGCCCGTGATGCGATAGCCCGATGTGGTCACCTCGACCGGCACGGCGCGTCCGACCGGATCGGAACCCATGAACGTCATTGGCGGATGCTAGCAGGCGGCTCAGCCGTCGAGCGCGATTCGCTCGGTCTGGCCGGCGGCCCCGGTGGCAAGCAGTATCCGTCCCGATGCCTGCGCGGCGAACAGCGCCTCCACCGTCGGCAACGTGTCGATCTCCTCTGGGGTCTTGTCGTCCCGGACCCGTACGATGCGCGGAAAGCGCATGGCGAAGCCGGACCTGTGTCGCGTCGAGCGCATGATCCGATCGAACGCGATCTCCACGACCACCTCCGGCACCACTGTCCGATAGCGCCCGAAGTCCTGCAGCGTGATCGACGCGAATCGCTCCGTCATGCCCGCGATCTCCGCATCGGTCAGGCCGGTGTAGGCCTTGCCGATGGTGAGCAGGCGGGAATCGGCGGCGTCCGATTCGCGGATCGCGAAGGTGTAGTCGCTCAGCAGGCCGTGGCGCTTGCCGTGCCCCCACTCGACCCCGACCACGACGCAGTCGAGCGTGGCCAGCGCCTTCTTGAGCTTCAGCCATCCCAGGCCCCTGCGCCCCGGCTGGTACGAGGACCCGGGATCCTTGACCATCAGGCCCTCGTTGTGGCGCTCGCGAGCGTCGTCGAAGCCGCGGTCGACCTCGGCCGCCGAGGTGGCGGTCGCCAGGCGAGACAGGAGGATGCCCCCGCCGCTTCGATCCGGCAGGTGCAGCGCCTCGAGCGCCGCCCGGCGCTCCCGCAGCGGGGCGTCGAGCACGTCGCGTCCCGACGCGTGGAGCAGGTCGAACGCGACCAGCACGACCGGCACCTCGGCCAGCAGCTTCGCCGATGGCCGGACGCGTCCGAGCCGCGACTGGAGCGACGCGAAGTCACCGACCGAGCCGGCCCGCCAGGGGACCAGTTCGCCGTCGATGACCAGCGGCACCGAGTCGCTCAGTCCTGCGGCGGCCGCCACCACCTCGGGGAAGGAGCGCGTCACGTCGTTGAGGTCGCGACTGAACAGGCGAGGTTGTCCTCCTCGGGACACGTGGAGCTGCGCGCGGATGCCGTCGTACTTGTCCTCGATCCACGCCTCGTCCCCGACACGACGCATCACCTCGGCCGCATCGGCCGCGGGGGTGGCGAGCATGAACCGGACCGGGCGACCGACGTGCAGCGCGGCCCGCTGCAGCCGGCCGTCGCGCGCCAGGCTGGCCGCCTCGCCGAGATCGCCAGTCAGCATGTGCGCCCGCCGCACATCTTCCAGGGGTGCGTCGAACGCGGTGGCGACGGCCTCCTCGAGGAGTCCCTCGCGCAGTCCGATGCGGGTCTCGCGCGAGCTGATCCGGCCGAGGAACCTGGCCTCTTCGGCGCTCGACCGAGCGAAAAGGCCGCGCAGCAGCGCCACGCGCTTGTCATTCGCGGCGGCGCTCGCCATGCGCTCGAATGCCTCACCGACATCGGCGACGCTCAGCCCGCCGCTCGAACGCCCGGTGAGCAGGTCGGCCGCGGCATCGCCCAGGTCCGAGTGCCGCAGGTAGGCTGCGCGCAGGGCCTCGGCGTCAACGCCGGCGGCAGCCGACAGTGCGGCGCCCTGCTGCACCCAGCCCATGCCCAGTTTCGCAGTCGCATCGCGCAGCGGGCGCCCGGCGAAGAACGCCACGGCCGTACCAAGGTCGGTTGACGGCAGGCCGCGCAGGTACCCGGCCAGCCGATCGCGCTTGGCCAGCTTGCTGCGGGTGGCGGCCACATCGGCCGCCACCGCGGCCAACTCGGCGAACGGCGTGGATCGATCGTTCACCGATCCAGTCTAGAATGGCCGGCCGATGCATCCGCTCCTGCGCAACGCCGTCATTGGCGCGGTCGGCCTCATCATCGCGGCCGCGCTCGCCGTCCTCGGGCTGATCGGTCAGAACCCGGACCTGTCGGTGCTGGCCCTGTTCGTGGCCGGCCTGCTGGCGACCGTGGTCGCGGTGTTCCTGTACGCCCAGGGCTGGATCTGGGGCAGCCGTTCGGCGCGCCGGCACCGGGTCGGCAACTCGGTATTGATCGCCATCAGCGGCGGACTCATGGCGATCGTCGGCGCGGTGGCGTTCGGCCTGCTGGTCATCCTGGTCCGGCTGTTCTACCTCGCGTAGCCGCGACCGGCAGCCCGCTGGGACGGCGACGCGGTGCAGCCCCGGTGCCGCCCCGGTGCCGCTGCTACGATCAGCCGGAGACGGCCCGCGCGCCCCCATCGTCTAGAGGCCTAGGACGCCACCCTTTCAAGGTGGAGATCACCGGTTCGAATCCGGTTGGGGGCACCATCCGGGAGGCCTGCGGTCAACTGGGCTCGGCCTCGCGACGCGCCACAGCAGTTCCGCCGCACGCGTGTGCCGCGGGGGCATGCATTGGCCAGGGACGCTGGCGGTACGGCACGCGTGTGCCGCGGGGGCACGCATCGGACAGGGACGCTGGCGGTACGGCACGCGTGTGCCGCGGGGGCACGCATCGGACAGGCTGAGCCTGCCGGACGGACATCCGGCCACCCTCGGGCCGCGCTCGAGCGACGGTTCTTGCCCGACCCGCACATTCCGGCCAAGCAGCGGGCCGCCCCATCGCCTGCCTCGCCGATAGGTGCCTGCGGGGCACACGCCGCGAAGACCACGCCAGCGGGGACGAAGGGGGCTCCGAACAGCACCGGACCGACCATTGCAGGCCACAAACGGCCGTGGCAGGCCGGCTGCGGCCCTGGCGAAGCGCTGGCGACCGCAATCGACCGTGACGGGCCGGTTGCAGGCCACAACCGACGGCCCGACGCTGGATCCACGATCAGTCCCGGGTCAACTGGTGTCACCGCAGCCGACAATCGGCCAATCCACGCCGATTGCGACCCGAGCAGCCCAGTGGCGAGCGCAATCGGCCAATACGCGCCGATTGCGACCCGAGCAGCCCACTGGTGAGCGCAATCCGCCAATCCACGCCGATTGCGACCTTGGCGCACACGAGAAGGCCGCGACAGCGCGACGGCAGGTCAGATGTGGTTGATCTGAACGCGGTCGCCGCAGTTGGGGCAGTACAGCAGCAGGATCTTCGGGTCCTCCGGCATGGGACGCCACGAGTAGACCATCGATTCGTCCAACTGCTCTCCGCAGTGCGGGCACTCGTACCCGAGGTCGAGCCACTGGTCGCGGGGGACGTTCTGACGGCCCATCAGGCCCCTCGGGACTCTCGGGCCCCACGGGCCGGACCGGGCGGCTCCCAGCCGGGCTTGCGCGACGGTGCCGGAGTCGCTTCGTCGGGTGCATCCGCGGCAACGATGGCGGCCAGCGTGGCCTTGGCCTTCTCTGACGGCACCAGCAACGGGTACGGCCGGGCGGCATAGCCGGGCCACAGGCCGACGCCCCCGTCGCGGATCATCACCTGGATCTTGCTGAAGGCCCCGGTAAAGTCGCGCACCGATCGGTCCATGACCTCGAAGTCGCGCCCGGTGACCTGGCGCAGCGCGGCGGGAAGCGTCTCGACCAGCCGCTCCGGGCTCGGATCGACCGCGAAGGCAAGCTCCAGCGCCGCGACGACCAGCTCGTCGTGCAGGTCGCGCGGCAGGGGCCGGCTGATGAAGGTCATGCGAGGATCGCGGCTGGGACCACGGAACGTGCGGGCCATGGACTTGAACATCGGCGCCTACGATTGTACCGCCGGATCGAGAGTGATGGGACTGCAACGCGGTCCGGTATACTTGCGTCCCCTGGACACGAACCGATCCGCGACCCGAGGCGGACTCGACCGAGCGCCCCGTCGCGCGACTCACCCACGCAGCAAGGAGCTCCCCCACCATCGTGCGCGTCCGAAAGGCCGTATTGCCCGCCGCTGGCTTCGGCACCCGATTCCTTCCAGCCACCAAGGCCATCCCCAAGGAGATGATGCCGCTCGTCGACCGCCCGATCATCCAGTACGCGGTCGAGGAGGCATCGGCTTCGGGCATCGACCAGATCATCATCGTCATCGCCACCGGGCGCAGCGCGATCGAGGACCACTTCGACTCCAACGCCTCGCTGGAGCGCTGGCTGGAGGACCGCGGCGACATCGAGATGCTGCGCACCATCCGCCGCATCAGCGAGTTCGGCACGGTCGCCTTCGTCCATCAGCGCGAACAGCTCGGGCTGGGCCACGCGGTGCTGATGGCCAAGGACCTGGTGGGCGATGAGCCGTTCGCGGTCCTGCTGTCCGACGACGTGATGCTCAATCCGAACGGCGCGCCGGTCACCAGGCAGTTGATCGACGCCCACCGGGCGCACCGAGGCAGCGTCATCGCGGTCCAGCGCGTCGAGCCCGAAGAGGTGTCGCGCTACGGCATCGTCGAGCCGCTGCACGAGGAGGGCCGGCTGGTCGAGATCCGCGACCTGGTCGAGAAGCCGGCGGTGGGCGAGGCGCCCTCCGACCTGGCGGTCCTCGGGCGGTACGTGCTGACTCCCAAGATCTTCGACGTGCTCGAGCAGACTCCCAGTGGCGCCGGCGGCGAGATCCAGCTGACCGATGCCATCCGCGAGCTCACCCACGAGCAGCCCGTGTTCGGCTACCAGTTCGAGGGCGTCCGCCACGACGCCGGAACGCGCATCGGCTGGCTCAAGGCCAACGTCGCCGTCGGGCTCGACTCCGAGGTGGCCGACGAGTTCCGGGCCTACATCCGCGGACTCGACCTGCGAGACTGACGCCGATGGAGATGCTGGGACGCCTGATCAGCGGGCGCTATCGGCTGATCGCCCCACTGGGCGATGGCGGCATGGCCACCATCTGGCGCGCCGTGGACCAGCAGCTCGACCGCGAGGTGGCGGTCAAGATCCTGCGCCCGCAGTTCGGCACCGATCCGGGCTTCGCCGCCCGCTTCAAGCAGGAGGCCCGCTCCGCCGGCGGCCTGTCCCATCCGAACATCGTCAGCGTCTACGACTACGGCACCGATGGCACCGATGGCGAGCAGTACATCGTCATGGAGCTGGTGGATGGTCGAGACCTCGCGACCATCCTGCGCGACCGCGGCTGGCTGTCGACGGACGACGCGGTGCGCGTGGCTATCGGCGTGGCCAGCGCGCTGGAGGCGGCCCATCGCAAGGGCATCGTCCATCGCGACGTGAAGCCGGGCAACATCATGATCACCGATGCCGGCGACGTGAAGGTCACCGACTTCGGCATCGCCCGCGCCGTCAGCGAGGCGTCGATGACAGTCACCGGTACCACGCTCGGATCGGTCCACTACTTCAGCCCCGAGCAGGCGCGCGGCGACGAGGTCACCGGCGCGTCCGACGTCTACGCCCTGGCCATCGTGCTGTACGAGATGCTGACCGGTCGGCGTCCGTTCGAGGCCGAGACCGCTGCCGCGGTGGCGCTCAAGCGCCTCAACGAGGACCCTCCCTCGCCGACCGCCATCGGGCGGCCCCAGCCACCCGGCCTGGAGGCGATCGTCATGCGCGCCATGGCCCGCAATCCGGCCGACCGCTTCCCCGATGCGGGTGCCTTCGCTGAAGCGCTGCGCGCCTGGCGCCGCAATCCCGATGCCAGGCCCGCCGCCGGGGCTGCCGGGGCTGCAGGGGCCGCAGCGACCGCGGCCGGCGCCGCTGCCGCAGCCACGCCGTCGTCGGGCGAACCAACGGTCTACGTTCCACCCCGCGTCGCGCGGCCGGCCGATCGCCAGCCGGTCGCCCCGCCACAGCGCCGCGATCCGTACGACGAGGACAACGGCACTCCATGGTGGACGTGGCTGCTGGCCATACTGGGGGTCGTGCTGCTGGGCACCATCGGATTCCTCGGCGTCCAGCTTCTGGGCAGCGGCCCCACGCCGTCGGCGTCGCCGTCGGCGAGCGCCGCGCTGGTCACGGTGCCCGACTGCGAGGACGCGACCATCACCACGGTCCGCAGCCGGCTGATCGAGGCGGGCCTGGAGGTCGAGCGCGAGGTGCGCGAGGCGTCGGACACCGTCGACGAGGATCGGGTCATCCGCTGCGAGCCGCCCACCGGCACCGAGGTCGAGGAGGGCCGCGGGATCATCGTCTATGTCTCGAGCGGCGCCCAGGCGGTCCCGGTCCCGCGCCTGCGCGGCCAGACCGAGGAGCAGGCCATCGCCACCCTCACGCGCGTCGGGCTGCAGTTGGGCGCCATCACCCGCGAGAACGACCCCGACGTGCCGACCGGATCGGTCATCCGCTCCGACCCGGCCGAGGGAGTGGAGCTGCCGCGCGACGATCAGGTCGACCTGGTCATCAGCCTGGGCCCCACGCCGTCGCCGAGCCCGTCGCCGACTCCGGTCCCGACGCCGGTGCCGCCCACGCCCACGCCGGAGCCGCCCACGCCCACGCCGGTACCATCGGTCGAGCCAAGTACCGGCCCGTAGTCGTGCCGCTGGCGCAAGCCCGGTGCTAGCATGGCCGCGCCAACCGTCATTGCCTGGAGGCACGCCCACATCCCATGGTCACAACCGCCCCGATCTCGGTCGACGAATCGACCTTCGAATCGGAGGTCCTTAACGCAGACAAGCCGATCCTCGTCGACTTCTGGGCCGACTGGTGCGGCCCGTGCCGGCTCGTATCGCCGGTCGTCGAGAGCTTCGGTGCCAAGCACGGCGATCGCATCGGCGTCGTCAAGGTCAACACCGACGAGAACCTGTCGCTCGCGACGCGCTACAGCATCTTCAGCATCCCCACCCTCATCGTGTTCTCCGGTGGCCGGGAGGTCACCCGCCTGGTTGGCTACATGCCCCAGGAGGTCATGGAGGAACGGCTCGGCCAGTTCATCGGCTGAGTCCCATGCGACCCGGAGCCGCTAGACTCCGCGGCGAGGAGGGACGCCCCACGCTTCCATGATCATCAAGACCGAACGCCGCGCAGGCGGCGACCGCCGCCGCGCCGACGATCCGTTCGCGCCCGATCGGCGCGAGGCGGATCGCCGCACCATGTGCTGGGAGGTCGAGAACTGCGACCTGACGATCCGCTACCGCTGTCCGGCGTTCATCCTGCGCCGGCCATGCTGGGAGCTGTGGGCGGTCGAGGGCGTCGGTCCGGCGCGCGCGTGCTGCTACAACGACCGCGAGTGCGAGCCCGGTCGCTGCGTGATCGCCGAGAAGCGCTTCGCAGGTACGGCCGAGCCGCTGACCGTCCACGTCGGACGGCGCGGGATGCCGCTCGGCTACACCAAGCCCCGCCGGCACCACTGCCCGTACTTCTACCTGAGCCACGGCTCGAAGGGACGCGTCCCGATCCAGGCGCCGCAACTGATGCGCACCCTGATGAAGCAGGAGGGCATCGTCAGCCGATGCGAGCTGCGGGGTGGAGTCCACCTGGACGCAGGCTACGTCACCGACCTGTGCCTGACCGGGCAGTACCACGACTGCGTCTTCTACGAGGACTCCAAGGACTGACGGCGTGGGCCTGACCTACGCCTCGGCGGTCACGGCCCTGACCGATCGCGGCCGATTCGGGATCAGCCTGGGCCTCGCACGAGTGGAGAGGCTCATGGCCGAGCTGGGCCAGCCGGGCCGCTCGCTGCGCGGGGCGCTGGTGGGCGGCACGAACGGCAAGGGCTCGGTCGTGGCAATGGTCCGTTCCATCCTCGGCGCCGCCGGCCACCGCGTCGGAACGATGCCAAAGCCCCACCTGGCCAGCTACCGAGAGCGCATCGCGGTCGACGGCGAGCCGATTCCCGCGGACGATTTCGCCGCGGCCATCGAACGCGTCCTGCCGGCCATCGACCGCGTGGCAGTCGAGGTTGGTCCGCCGACCGAGTTCGAGGCCCTGACGGCGGCCGCCGTGGTCGAGCTGGGCCGTCGTAACGTGGACCTCGCCATCATCGAGGTCGGCATGGGGGGACGGCTGGACGCCACCAACGTGCTGGACCTGGGCGTCGCCGCGATCACCAACGTGCAGCGCGACCACGAGGCGTACCTGGGCTCGACCCTGGCCGCCATCGGCGGCGAGAAGGCCCCGATCATCAAGCGCGGCAACCTGGCGGTCACCGGCGCATCCGGGCGCGGCCTGCGCCCGATCCTGGAGCGCTGTGCAGCCCTCGACGTCCCGCTGCGTCGGGCGGGGCCGGGCCAGGCGTACCGCGCGCGCCTCGTCTCCACGGGCTGGGACGGGATTGTGATCGACGCCGCGACGCCCACCGGCCAACTGGCGGCTCTAGAGGTGGGCCTGCTCGGACGGCACCAGGCCGCCAACGCGGCCGTGGCTCTGGCGTTGGTCGACGCGATCGGCGAGCGCTGGAGCATCGCGGTGGACGAGGCGGCCATCCGCCGCGGGCTGGCGGCCGCGCGCTGGCCGGGCCGCCTTGAGCGACTCGACGGACGGCGCATCGGGATCGCCCGCGTCCTGCTGGATGGCGCGCACAACCCGGCCGGGGCCACCGCCCTGGCGACCGCCCTGGCCGATCTCGGGCTGCGACGTCCGACGATCGTGTTCGGCGCCATGCGCGGCAAGCGCGTGTCGGCCATGCTCGCTGCCCTCGCCCCGCTCGAGCCGCGCTTCGTGTTCACGCGCGTCGACGACCCGCGCGCCCACGAGCCGGACGAGCTGGCGCGCGCCTGGCAACGCATGGGTGGCCGCGGGACCCGAACGGCGGCGACGCCCCCCGCGGCGCTGGCGATGGCGGCGGTTGACGAGCCGGACCCGCTGGTCGTGGCCGGATCGCTGTACCTGGTCGGGGCCGTGCGGAGCATGATCACCGGCGTGGAGGGCGATGCGTGAGCCGGCCGATCCTGGCCTGGGGCGAGCGGACGTGGGTCATGGGCATCATCAACCTGACCGACGACTCGTTCTCCGGTGACGGGCTGGCCGCACCGCGGCGGTCAATCGGCGAGGTGGTGAGCGCGGCGCTGGCCCAGGGCCGCGCCTTCGCCGACGCGGGCGCCGAGATCCTCGACGTCGGCGCCGAGTCGAGCCGGCCGCGCAACGCCTATGGCGATCATGCCCCCGTCAGCGCGGAGGCCGAGGCGGCCCTGGCCGTGCCGGTGATGGCCGCGCTCGCCGCCGAGCTTGGCGACCGGGTGCTGCTCAGCATCGACACCTCGAAGGGCGACGTGGCGCGTGAGGCCCTGGCCGCGGGCGCGAGCATCGTCAACGACGTGTGGGCCGCGCGGCGCGACCCCTCGACGGCCGACGCCGCCGCGGCCGCAGGGGCGCATCTGGTCGTCATGCACACCCAGGACGGCAACGATTACCCCGACGGCCTGTTCGAGACCGTCACCGGCTGGCTGCGCGATTCGGTCGAGGTCGCAGTCGAGCGCGGCGTGCCGCGCGATCGGCTGATCGTGGATCCGGGCATCGGCTTCGGCAAGGGCACCGCGCACAACCTGGAGCTGTTGCATCGGCTGGCGGAGCTCAAGGCGGCGGTCGGCGGCCTGCCGCTGCTGATCGGGACCAGCCGCAAGCGCTTCCTTGGCGAGCTGCTGGGTGGAACGCCGCCGGACGATCGACTGGAGGGCAGCGCCGCCAGCGTCGCGCTGGCGATCGCGGCCGGCGCGGACATCGTTCGCGTTCACGACGTCGCCGCCATGGCGCGCGTGCGCACGGTCGCGGATGCGATCATCCGTGCATGAGCGAACATCCCGACCGCCTGTCGCTGCTCGGCATGCGCTTCATGGCCCGGCACGGCGTGCTGGGTCACGAGAAGGTCGAGCCGCAACCCTTCGAGGTTGACCTCGTGCTGCACGCCGACCTGGACACCCCCGCGGCGAGCGACGACCTGGCCGATACCATCGACTACGGGACGCTGCTCGACACCGTCACCGGTGTGGTGACCGGCCGCAGCTTCAACCTGATCGAGGCGCTCGCCGGCGCGATCGCGCACGATGTGCTCGAGTCGACCGATCCAGCGCTGGTGTCTGCGGTCGAGGTCAGGGTGCGCAAGCCGCGCGCCCCGATCGACGGTGACCTCGACACGGTCGAGGTGGCGCTCCTTCGGCGCCGCTCCCAGGTCGGCTAGGGCAGGACCGGCAACTCGCCCAGCGTGACCTGCAGGTCGCGCTGTCCGCCGTCGCGCAGGACGCCCAGAGTGATCGTGTCTCCCGGCGCGTAGGGCAGGACGAGCAGCGACAGGTCGTCGTCCGCCGTCACCGGCTTGCCGTTGAGGCTGACGATGATGTCGCCCGACTGCAGCCCCGCTCGCTCCGCCGGGCTGTCGGGAAAGACCGCTGCGGAACCGTCGGCCGTGCCGACCAGGGCACCGGCATCCACCGGAAGGTGCTGCGCGTCGGCCAGGGCCCGCGTGATCGGGGTGTAGTAGACGCCGATCCACGGACGCACCAGCTGCTGCCCGGCCACGGCCTGGGCCATGATCGGCTTTGCCACGTCGATGGGGATCGAGAAGCCGATGCCCTCGGCGTCCTCGTTGATGGCGGTGTTGATGCCGATGACCTGGCCGGCGCTGTTGACCAGCGGCCCGCCCGAGTTGCCCGGGTTGATGGCCGCATCTGTCTGGATCAGGTTGCGCAGGACGTCCGAACTGTCCTGGAGCGAACTCGAGGCGCGGATCTGGCGACCGATGCCGGACACGACGCCGGTGGTCACGGTGTTCTCGTAAGTCCCGAGCGGGTTGCCGATGGCGATCGCCAGCTGCCCAGGTTCCAGCGCGGCCGAACTGCCGATGGGCGCCGCCGGAAGGTCGTCGCCCTTGATGGTCACGATGGCGAGGTCGGTCAGCGGATCGATGCCATAGACGCTGCCGGGGAACGTGCGTCCGTCGTCGAGGATGACGGTCAGGCTGGTCGCGTCGGCCACGACGTGCTTGTTGGTCAGGATGAAGCCGCCCGCATCGTAGATGAAGCCGGAGCCGCTGCCCGTGGCCCCGAGCGTCCCGCCAATGGTGGACTGGATGGTGACCACGGCCGGCGCAACCTTGCCGACGGCGGTGATGACCGCGCTCGACTCGTCGATGGTGACGTCGGTGACCGTCGTCGCCTGGCCCGTGGGAACCGCCGTCGCCTGGCGCGGGCCCATCAGGTTGCTGACCGCGACCGCCGACAGCGAGCCGGACACGATGCCCGCCACGAGCGCGACCGCCACGATCCCGCCAGCGCCCGGTCCGCGACGGCCCGGTTGCGAAGCGTTCGGCGCGGCCGGAGCCTGGGTCGGAACGCCCGGGGCACGGTACGGCTCTCGCGACGGAGGCGGCCCGTAATGCTGCATCTCGGGCGATCGAACCTGGTCTGGGTTGCTGAAGCTGGTTTGGTCGGTCATGGCTGTGTCGCTGGGTCCTCTGGTCTGGCTCGCTGTGCGGGCAACCTTCAGGCTACGGTCCCGCGGTTGCGGGCAGGTGCGCGGCGGCGTGAAGTTTTGTTGACCTTCTTCTGGCCCTCCGCGGCGCTCGGATCGGGGGTGCGCGGCAAGTTGACGCGGAACTCGGTGCCCCGCCCGACCTCGCTGTCGCACTCGATCGTGCCGCCGTGCATGTCCACGATCGAGCGCACGATCGCCAGACCGAGCCCGCTGCCCGACGCTCGCGCATCGCCGGTGTTGGTGCCGCGATAGAAGCGCTCGAAGATGCGCGGCAGTTCGTCGGCGGGAATGCCGTGCCCGGTGTCGCCCACGCTCAACACCACCGTGGCGTCGTCCGGCTCGCTGATGCGGACCGCGACCGACCCGCCGCGCGCGGTGAACTTGAGAGCGTTGCCGACCAGGTTGGTGGTGAGCTGGACGATCCGCTCTCGGTCGAAGCGCAGCTCGACCGGCTCAGCGGGCACCTCGGACGAGAGGGCGACGTGCCGTGTGATCGCCTCCTCGGACAGCGCCTGCACCACGGCCTGTACCGGGTCGCGCAGGTCGCCGGCGCGCATGTCGAGCGGGAAGATCCCCGCATCGATGCGCGACAGGTCGAGCAGGTTCGTGCTGAGCCACTCGAGCCTGCCGATCTGCTCGATCGACCGCTCGAACAACTCGCCGCGCGTCGGGTCGTCCACGTCGGCGGTGGACTGCAGCTCGGTGTACATGCGCAGCGCGGCGATCGGCGTTCGCAGCTCGTGGCTGACATCGGCGACGAACTCGCGCAGGCGGTCTCGATCGGCCTCGAGCATGCGCAGCGTGCCGGCCAACTGATCGGCCATGACGTTGAACTGCTGGCCGAGCTCGTCGATCTCGAGCACGCCCGACGGCTCGGCGCGGACGTCCAGGTTGCCGTGGGCCAGGCCGCGCGCGACGCCGCGCAGGCGGCTGATCGGGACGGCCAACCCGCGCGCGGCGATGACGCCGGTGATCAGCGACACCGTCAGTGCCAGCAGGCCGGCACCGACCAGCGCGTCGCGGATCTGGCCCAGGGTCTCCTCGCGGGTCGTGAACGGGTCGCTGACGATGACCGCATAGCGCACGTGGGTGTCCTCGAACAGCTGGACCTCGAACTCGACCCTCGCCGGCACGACGTTGGTATCGCGGCGCAGGCCCTGGGCTTCCAGCTCGGCCGTGTCGCTGGGCGAGGCGGTCGCCACGGTCAGGCCATCCTCGTTGACGATGGTGACAGTGGCGTTGAACGCGGCCGCAGCGGGCTCGGCGACGGGGGCCACGATGAGAGAGTCGCGAGTCTCCGCGGTCACCAGCAGGCCCGCCTGCGGTCCCTCGGCGAACTGGCTCATGCGCTGCACGATCAGGATCTGCGTCGAGCGCGCGACAGTCTGGATCCGCTCCTGGCTCTGTTGGGCGAAGTAGCCCGGCAGGATCTGGGTGATGGCCAGGCCCGAGACGACGAGGCCGATGAGCGCCACCATCGACAGCGCCGCCACCAGCCGGAAATTGAGGCGCTGGAAGATCGCCGCCGTGCTGCGTGGATCGAAGCTCGCCCATCGGGAGGAGGTCGAGGGGCCGGACTCAGTCCTCGGCGAAGGCATAGCCCACGCCCCTGACCGTCCGTATGTAGCGCGGCTGGGACGGATCGGGCTCCAGCTTGTCACGGATGTGGCTGACGTGGACGTTGATGGTGCGCTCGTCCTGCTCTAGCGCGTCGTCGTAGTCACGCACCAGCTCGAGCAACTGGGCCCGGGTGTAGACCCGGCCGGGGTGGGCGGCCATGTGCCGCAGCAGGTCGAACTCGGTGGTCGTCAGCGCGATCCGCTCTCCATTTCGCGCGACCCGACGCCGCTCGAGGTCGATGACCAGGTCCTTGCGGCGCAGCGTCCGCCCGGTCTGGGTATCGGCCAGCTCGCCGTACGCGCGGCGCAGGAGCGCCTTGATGCGGCTGATGAGCTCGCGCAGGTGGAACGGCTTGACCAGGTAGTCATCGGCGCCCATCTCCAGGCCGACCACCTTGTCCACCTCGTCGGCGCGGGCGGTGAGGAACAGCACCGGGGCGCGCGTCTCGTGGCGGAGCCGGCGCAGGACCTCGAACCCGTCGATCCCGGGCAGTCGCACGTCGAGCACCACGAGGTCCGGGGCGAGGTCGGCGAAGTTGGCGAGGGCGTCCTCGCCGGTTCGCTGGACCGTCACGTCGTAGCCCTCGCGCTCGAGCGCCACCTGGACGCCGCGGGCAACCGCGGGCTCGTCCTCGACGATCATGATCGTGCCTGCCATCGGCGCCAGTATAGGAACGAGGAGCCGATGCGGCCGAGGCTGCTCCCGTGGCGGGGGGCGGGGCTCAGACCACAATCGGCCGATGCGGGCCGGTTATGGTCGAATTCCAGGGCCGGGGACCACAATCGGCCGATGCGGGCCGGTTATGCCTCGACTCAAGAGCCCACATGGGCAATCCACGTTCGGTCACGGCTGTCGCGCCCGCCACAGCCCCAACAATCGGCCCAGATGCGCCGGTTGCGACCGTGTCGGCCCGCGTCCGAAGCCAATCGGCCCGCGTCGGGCGATTGCGTCCCAATCACGGCCAGCCGCCACCGCATCGGGGTGGTTGCCGCGATGAGCGCGTCGGGTTACCATTCCGGCCCGCACGACGCACATGACACGGCTTGGCGCTGCCCGCCGCTCGACCACGATCGACCGAGGCGCCCGAACCGGAGACCACCGCAACAGGAAGGATCACGCAGCACCCATGGACCTGGAGCTCACACTCGACGCGCGCGAAGCGCAGGGCAAGGCCAACAAGCGCCTGCGCCGGGCCGGCATCGTGCCCGGGGTCGTGTACGGCAAGGGAGAGCACTCGACCAAAGTGCAGGTGGATTCCCGCACCTTCGAGACGCTGTATCGCGCCGCCGGGCGGACATCGGTCGTCAGGTTCCACCTGCCAGGATCGTCGAGAGCCACCAGCGGCTTCATCAAGAGCGTTCAGCGCCATCCGCTGAGCGGCGCCGCGCTTCACGTCGACTACCTGCTGGTCAACCTGAAGGTCGAGATGGAGGTCGACGTGCCGCTCGCCTTCACCGGCGAGGCGCCTGCGGTCGAGCTGACCGGAGGCACGCTGCTCCACAACGTGTCGAGCGTGCGAGTCAAGGCACTTCCGACCGACATCCCGCACGAGATCGCGGTCGACGTCACGGTCCTCGCCACGCTCGAGGATGCGATTCACGTGCGCGACCTGGCGGTGGACTCCGACAAGGTCCACGTCCTGACCGATGCCGACACGCTGGTCGCCACCGTCGTCCCGCCACGGGTCGAGGTCGAGGAGGAGCCGATCACCGTCGAGGGCGAGGCTCCGACAGAGGGCGCGCCCGAGGGCATGGCCGAGGCTCCGTCCGCCGAGACCGAGTCCGCGTCAAACGAGGGCGACAGCGCCGGCTAACCGGTGGCATGATCGGCCCGCATGACCGACCCGGGCCAGCTGACCAACGTCGCCGACTACGAGAGTCTCGCGCGCACGAGGATGGATCCGGCCGCATGGGACTACCAGGCTGGCGGCTCCGGGGACGAGCGCTCGCTCGCCGACAACCTGGCCGCCTGGGCCCGGATCCGGCTGCGGCCAAGGGTCCTGGTGGACGTCACGAGCCGCACCACCGCCACCGCCGCCTTCGGCACCGACCTCCCCCACCCGATCGTCGTGGCGCCCACCGCCGCGCATCGGCTGAGTCATTCCGAGGCCGAACTCGCCACCGCGCGTGGCGCGGCGGCCGCGGGAGCGCTGTACACCGTCTCGACCATCGCATCGGTGCCGATCGAGGAGGTCGCCGGCGCCGCGCCGGACGGGCCACGTTGGTTCCAGCTCTACGCGCCAGACGACCGGGGTGAATGCCGCGAGCTCGTGGAGCGCGCCGTGGCCGCCGGTTACGGGGCGGTCGTCCTTACCGTGGACCTGCCGCTGGCCGGCAACCGCGAGCGCGACGTGCGCAACCGGTTCGTGCTCGACCTCGGCGCCAACCTGGCCCCGGACCAGCCAACCGATGAGACCGGCCTGGTCATGGGCCCGACGCTTGACTGGGACGATCTCGCCTGGCTGCGATCGGTCTGCCCGATCCCGTTGCTGGCCAAGGGCATCCTGCGCGCCGATGACGCCCTGCGCGCCGTGGAGGCCGGTTGCGACGGGATCTGGGTCAGCAACCACGGCGGCCGGCAGCTCGATACCGCGATCAGCGGGGCCGATGCCCTGCCGGAGATCGCAGCGGCCGTGGCTGACCGGGCGCTGCTGATCGTGGATGGCGGGGTGCGTCGCGGCATCGACGTCCTGAAGGGCCTGGCCCTCGGCGCCCACCTCGTGGCCATCGGCCGTCCGGTGCTCTGGGGCCTGGCCGTGGATGGAGCGGCGGGCGTGCAGCGCGTCATCGAGATCCTGCGCGACGAACTCTCGCTGGCCATGGCGCTCACCGGCTGCCGCACCCTGGCCGAGATAACGCCGGACCTGGTCGCCGAGACGGCCGCCTGATGCCCTCTCAGCAGCCCCTCGATGCGATCCCGCTCCTGCTGTTCGTCCCGCTGCTGATCGGCGCCAACCTGCTGGCCTACGAGGGCGGCTACCGTGTCGGACTGCGCGCTCAGCGTGCAAGGTCGGACGATGGAGGCGGCCCGACCGGCATGATCGTCGGCTCGGTGCTGGCGCTCATGGCGTTCCTGCTGGCCATCACCATGGGCATGGCCTCGGACCGGTTCAACGCCCGCCGCAGCCTGGTCGTGAAGGAGGCCCAGGCCATCGCAACCGGCTATCTGCGCGCCGGCTACCTGCCCGAGCCGGCCAGTTCCGATTCGCGGGACCTGTGGCGCGAGTACCTGGCCCTGCGGATCACCAGCGTCAGCAACGAGCGGCTGGCGGCCAACATCGCGCGCTCCGAGGATATCCAGGATCTACTGTGGACCATCGGCGAGGATCTCGCCAGGCAGGAGGATTCGAGCCTGGTGGCGCTGTACCTCGAGTCGGTCAACTCGGTCATAGGGCTGCACCAGGAACGCGTGAACGCGGGCATCTACTCGAGGGTGCCCATCACGATCCTGTGGCTCCTGATCGTGGGGGTCGTCCTGAGCCTGGGGCTGGTGGGCTACCAGGCCGGCCTCGTCGCTCAGCACAGCATGGTCAGCGCCACGGTGCTCGCCATCCTGCTGACCGGCGTGATGTGGATGATCCTTGATCTCGAGCGACCAAGGGACGGGCTGATCCCCATCAACCAGCAACCGCTGGTCGACCTGTTGGAGCGCGTCGACTCGATGCCGTGAGGATGGGCGAACGATGACGTCGCGTGGCCTCGTCGCGTGCCTGGCCCTGGTCGTCATGGTCGCGACTGGCTGTGGTGCCGACCCGCTGCCATCCACGACGGCAACCGCCACCAGCACGGCTTCCCTCAACCCGACACCGACTCCGAGTCCGATTCCGATTCCGACTGCCGGTGTCCCGTCGGCGCGTCTTCCCGCTGACGCCCTCGACCGCGAGGCGTTCGGCTGGCAGATGGTCGCGCCCGAGCTCGACCCGGCGACATCGGATGTCATCGGTCATTGGCTCTCGGTCGGCACCCTGGCCAGCGAGACCCCGACCTGGACCGCGAAGCTGGTCGAATCGCCGTGGGGGTTCACGCTGTTCACCGAGCGGGTGCCGGTCGTGGACGGCCCGGTGGCCGGAACCGTCATCTTCGTCGCCGATGACGGCGTGACCTCGGAGCTTCGAGTCGTCGGCATCGACGGCGTCGAGCGCCCGGTCGCGGGCAGCACCGAGCAGGTCGTGTTCGCCGCGCGGCTCGCACCCGATGCGGGAACGGTCTACGTGGTCCTGCTGGATCGCGCCACCGGCCGCGACCTCGGCGTCTTCGCGCTACGCCTGGGCGGGTCCGGCGATCTCGTGCAGGTGCTGCCACCTCCGGCGGTCGACCAGGCTGATGCCGGCACGGTCCGCCTGGTCGCGGTCACCCGTTTCGTCCGGGCCCTGCGCGTCAGCCCGGACGGCTCGCTCCTCGCCCGACTCGCCTGCGGCGAGCCGTTCGGACGCTGCGTGCTCGATGTCATCGGCCTGCCGGATGGACCGATGCTCCACTACGAGCCACCCGATGGGGGCGTGCTCGGCGGGATCGGGGCCGGATACGCGCTTGGAATCTGGTCGTGCCCAGCAGAGACTGAGTCGTGTGTGGTCAGCGCGGTCTCGCTGGAGGACGGGAGCGTGGTCGAGCTTCCGGGGTACCCGCCCGCGATCGACGCGGAGGGCAGGCTGGTGCTGCTTGTCTTTCCCGGGCCGACGGTCGAGACCGGCTCCTTCTCGCTCTTCGACCCCGCCACCGCCACGACGCGCCAGGTGTTCAGCACCGACGGCACGGTCCGCCCGCTCTACGCCGACGGACTTGACTTCGAGGGCGTCCGCGTCGAGGTCCCGGCAGGCTGGGCACCGGTGTGGGTGAGTCAATCGGACGGCGACGGATACACGCGCCAAGCGGTCGCGGTGCGACTCAGCGACGGTGGGTGGCTGCCGATCACGGTGCCACCCCTGCTGTCGATCGGCGGAGGCCACGATTGATCGGCCAGACGCGGCAGGACAGGTCCGCAAAGAATGCTTAGGGCATCAACCTACGGTCGCGCTGGGCCCTCGCGGTCTGGACCATCCGATCGAAGGTCCAGGTCGACACCAGCACGCAGGTCGCCAGCAGCATGGCCTTCACCGTGTAGGGCAGGGCGATCTCCGTCCCGAAGAAGATGAGAACCATCCCTCCGGCGAATCCGGCAGCCTCGACGGCAGCTGGCCGGACCGGCCATCTGTTGACCGATGCGGCCAACATCGAACCGGCGAACATCAGCACGAACGCGACGACGGCATTCATGGGTACTTCACGTAAAAGATCTTGTCATAGAGGTCGTTCCAACCCTTGCCGAAGTTGGCGCTGCCTTGGCAGTAGTAGTACATCCAAGAACCATTCGGATTGGGACCGGAGTTCCACATTACCCACCCGCACATGTTTCGAAAGTCGCTGATACTGCCGCGGAGTGAGCCGTCACTCTCATAGAAGTAGAACTCATTGGCAGCACCGACGAGCATCCCGCCTAGCCACCGAAGGAGCGCACCAGACCCGACCGGGATAGAAAGCACAGACGAGATTACATATCCCAAGAGACGGTCGTACTCGGTATCCTGCGGGCACATGTACCACGACATACCATAGGTACCGCCTTGGTTGTAGATGTACGAGCAGTCGTAGAAGTAGTGGTAATGGCTCTGATCCTTGAAGTGCGCTGAAGCGATCGCGGGGCCGACGACGCTGGACGCCTCGTCTCCCATACCTTCGAGCTCGGCAATCTCGGATTCGTCAAGAAAGGCGATTCCAACCACGTCAGTTCCAGCGTCCGTATGCTCGGGCATGGCGGCAATCCGAACACGTTCGCCGTCATAGGCCACCTCGATGACCACCAAGCCTTCTCGATTCTCGATTACCTTGACGCCTTCGCCGCTAAGAGCGGCGGCCGTCGCATCGCTCATCGCATGGACCCGTGGCTCACCCTCGAACGGCGCTCGGTTCGCCAACTCCTCGTGGATGGTCGCCACAGCCGGCCCTGCGTCGCGCGGTGGTGGAGGCGCAGCGAACTGGATCACCGGTGGCTCCGGAATCGGTGTGTGGCTTCCGACCCTGCCGGCGCCTATGTCCGGCCTCGCAGACGCGCCGACAATTGCGAGTGCGAAGGCCATGGCTAAGGTGGCTGATCGCCGGTGCCGCGTAGCACTCATGACCCGGTCGTCCCTACCCCGTCGAGAGCACTCTAGGGCGGCCAGACGAAAAGTCAAGTGAC
>JADLBB010000152.1 GCA_020848055.1 Chloroflexota bacterium
AGTCCGAGGAGAAGCGCGCCCTGCTGCGTGCCTACGGCGCCGAGGTCGTCATCTGCCCCACCGATGTCGCTCCCGACGACGAGCGCTCCTACTACCGCGTCTCGGATCGCCTGGCGCGCGAGATCCCCGGTGCCTGGAAGCCGGACCAGTACGCCAACCCCGCCAACCCCGAGGCGCATTACCTGGCCACCGGCCCGGAGATCTGGTCGGCCACCGAGGGCCGGGTCACGCACCTGGTGGTGGCGCTCGGGACGGGTGGCACGGTGACGGGCACCGCGCGGTACCTGAAGGGGCGCAACCCGGACCTGGTCGTGGTTGGCGCCGATCCTGACGGCTCCGTCTACTCCGGTGCCGATCCGCATCCGTACCTGACCGAGGGCATCGGCGAGGACTTCTGGCCCGCCACCTACGATCCGGCGGTGTGCGACGTCGTCATCCGTGTCACGGACCGTGACTCGATGCTCATGGCGCGCATCGCTACGCGTCGCGAGGGCATCCTGGTCGGCGAGTCGGGCGGAACGGCCCTGTGGGCCGCGCTGCAATGGGCGCGCGAGGTGGACGATCCCGACGCGCTGTTCGTGGTGCTGCTGCCCGACTCGGGACGCAACTATCTGGGAAAGCTCTATTCCGACGACTGGCTGCGCGCCAACGGCCTGCTCGGCGCCGACGAGGATCCCACCGCCTATGACTGGCGCGTCACCTCGCTGGGGGTCGTGCGGCGCGGAGATGAGATCCCGCGGCGGCCTGCCGGCTGACGCCGATGCAACAGGAGGACCGGCCACCGTCGTCTGATGCGCCAATGACTCCTCGCACCGGGAACGCCAGTTACGGGATCCGGCCGTTGGCATGGGCGGGTCTGTCGTTGGGTGCGTGGTTCGTCTCCCTGTTTGCGGTCTTGCCGCTGGTGGCCACGATTCAGATCGGCGCCGTGCGCTGGGACATTGCTGCCTGGTTGGTGCTCACAGGCTTGATCGGTGTTGCGGCGGCCCACGTGTTCGGGACCAGGTTGCTGGGCCTCCCGCTGCGCACCACCGCAGCTGCGCTGGCTGTTCCGGCGCTCGGGCTCATCCTGGCTGTGGGCGTTGAGCTCGCCCTGCACGAGTGGGCATTGGCGCGAGTCGGGCCCTACTACGACTCGGACTACATCGGACTGACGGCTGGTCTGTCCCAGTCGTTGGTCCTGACGGCGATCGCCGCGTTTGGGACGCTGGTTGCGCCACGAGGCGCCATGTATGCACCGATGGCGTGCCTCGTCCTGGCCATGGCCCTCGTGCTGCTCATCGTCGTCACCAACGTGCCCGGCCTGGCGGACGGGATCGAGCCGGAGAGCTGGTCGCTGGCGATCCTCATCGGGCTGGCGGCAGCCTACGCCGTAGCGTGCATTGCGCTCGGCGCCCAGAAGGTCCGAGTCCAAGACCGGCGGTGACACTGTGCCGGGCCTGCTGGCGCTCGGTAGATCGAGTGGAATTCACCAGAACCTCTCGCCGCGTGACGGTCGCTCAATGGAACGAGCGCCTGGCGCACGAATGGTGGATCTGCGTGCGTCTTGTGCGTATCGGTGCTCAGGTTGGTGAGCGTTGACGCGAGACGCCACCCTCGTGTGAATGCGCACCTGGACTGGGCGCTCGCCTACTGCGGCCGGCTCGCCGACTGAGGCCGGTCCGCCGCTGCGCGACGGACCGGCCTCTCGGAGCAGGCTGTCTCTTGGCGCTGCTGGTCAGCAGTCCACCCGCGGGTTGTAGTCAGCGAACATGCCGTTCGGGTTGCGCTTCCAGATCCAGGCATGCAGTTCGTAGAAGGGGGGCAGGCCGTACCGGTTGTCTGCCCCGACCGCGCTGAAGGCCTGGCCGAACAACTCTGGCGGAGAAGCATGGACCGCATCCCAGTCCGCCTGCATCACCAGGTACTCGACCGCGACCAGGTGCAGGCGGCCGTGGCGGCCGGGCTCGAAGATCAGCAGCTCGGGGCTGGTGGCATTGATCTCGTTTCCCAGCAGGGCCGGGTTGAGATAGTGGATGCCCATGCCGCCCGTGCCACCGGGATCCTCGATGCAGGTGATGCCCGCCTTGTCGGCGACCTCGACGCTGTAGCCGGCTGCCTGGGCCATGCGGAAGTTGTGGAAGGGGGCGGTGAGGCGTCGGACCGGGCCCTGCCCGTACCCGCCCGAGGCGAGGACCGGGACCAGCATGACCATGGCCATCAGGCCGGCGGCGACGATCGCCAAGAGTGGATGGGTCTTGCGCAGCATGGTTCAGTCTCCTTCAATCACGCGGTACACCACGTCGGCCACGAGGCCGTGGGCCTCGCGGTGGACGGTGTTGGCCGCATCCTCGGATGGCGCGTCGACCAGGCAGAAGATCTTCCCCTCGCGTTCGTCGACCCAGTAGCGCAGGTAGGTGACCCCGTACTTGTCCTGGGTTTTCAGGTCCGCTTCGTGGGCCTGCGCCACGTCATCGGCCTTCACGCCTCCGTCCAGGTTGTGTACGTCCATGTAGAGCGGCATCTCGTTTTCCTCCTTCTCAGACCTCGACAGCCAGCTCATAGACCTCCGCGGTTGGATGTCCGGCTCGCTGGTGGATGCGCATCACGGCCTCACGGCTCGGAGCGATGGCAAGGCAGAAGACCTTGCCGCGCACCGGGTCCAGCCAGGCGTGCTCGAAATGGACGTCCTCGTCGGCCTCGATCGACAGGTCGCGCTCGTGCGCCTCCTTCAGCTGCTGAGCCGAGACGCCGATGAAGCCGGTGTGGACGTCCATGAACTTGGTCATGCACTGCCTCTCATGCGGGTGGTTGCCGCAGCAGGTTCGGCGCGCGGCCGTCCGGCGTCATCGTGCGGATGACCGATGGAGGGTCCACCGGCATGACCGATGGGTGGCGCCAATGAGCCGCCATCCCGAGACGAGACATCGGTCATTCGACCGATGCGGGGCTCTGGACGCGCGGTCGTAGACTGCGACGATGAAAAGCGCCGGTCACGTTCAGTGCCCCCTCCTGGTCGGCCGTGACGAACTTCTGGAGCTCTTCGACAACCTCATCGCCGAGTCGAAGGCTGGACGCGGCAACGCCCTCTTCCTGTCCGGCCGGGCGGGGCTTGGCAAGACGCGACTGATCCGCGCCGCGGCCCGCAAGGCGGAGGCGGCCGGGCTGCGCGTGGACGGAGGCGCGGTGGCGCCGCAGGACCACCAGGTTCCCTTGGCGTCGATCCGTGAGCTTGCCGTCAGCGTCCGCGGTGACGAGAACTGGGGCAGCCTTTCGGAGGACCTGCCGGCCATCGATGGTCGTCATGAAGGTGACGCCCTGGGCGCCCGGCGCCTGATCGTCCGGGCAGCAGCAGATCGGCTCCTCCTGGAGATTGACCGGCCGACAATGCTGATCTTCAGCGACCTGCACTGGGCCGACGAGATGAGCCTGGAGGTGATCGGCGAGCTCGCTCGCCATACCGACGAGCGGCCGCTCCTGCTCGTCGCCGACTACCGCGCCGACGAGTTTCCTGCTGACGGCATCCACCGCGAGTGGCGGTCACGCATCCTGAGCCAGCGCCACGCGGACGAGATCAAGCTGCGGCCCTTCGCGCTCGAGGAGACCGGGATGGCGACCACCCTGATCCTGGGCGGGGAGCTACCGGCGCCCCGGGAAGTCGTCGAGGCCGTGCACGAGCGGACGAACGGCATCCCGCTGCACATCGAGGAGCTGCTGGCGGCGCTCGACGAGGACGCCAGGTCGGATGGGCGACTCATCCGGGAGGCGCATGTGCCCGACACAATCGGCGACGCCGTCCTGGTGCGGCTGGAGCGCCTGTCGCAAGAGGCTCGTGAGGTCGCCCGCGCCGGCGCGGTCATCGGTCGTTGCTTCCGACCGGACGTGCTGGCTGGCGTGATGAACCGACCGCTGCCCGAACTGGAGCCCGCCCTCGCGGAGCTGGAGGATGCGGCAATCCTCTATCCCTTCCAATACGTGGATGGCGGCTACTACGACTTCCGCCACCAGCTGCTGCGCGATGCGATCTACGGGGCGCTGCCGCCGTCGCAGCTGCGGCAGCTCCACGCGCGCGCCGCGGAGTTCGTCATGTCGCTGGAGGCCTCGAGCGCGGCGCACGCCTCGCGGCATTACGAGGCCGCCGGCCTCCGCTCGCAGGCGTTCCGCACTTCCCTGGCGGCGGCCGAGGAGGCCAGCCGCATCTCCGCACGGCAGGAAGCGTATGAGCTGTACCAGCGGGCCATCGCCAACATGCCCGACGACCTGTCGGTCCTGAAGAAGGCGGAGCTGTTCGACGCCTACTCGAATAGCGCCAACGCGATCGAGCACAACGAGGATTCCGAGATGGCCGCGATTCGCGCTCGCCAGCTATACCTCGAGGCCGGCGAGCCGATCAGGGCGGCCGAGCAACAGCTCGCCCTGTTCTCCGTCGCGCTGCGTCGCGCGGAGCCAAGAGAGCAGGTGCGTGCTTACCTGACACAGGCATCTGCGGAGATTGCGGAGCTGTCACCTTCGCCCGAACGCGAGGCGCTGCGCCTGTGGCTCATCCTCATGGACGCGGAGCAGCTCTTCCTCGAGCTTGACCTGACGACGGCGCGAGAACGAGCCCTCGAGGCCCAGGAGCTCGCCACCACCATGGGCGACCGCGAGGCGATTCTCGACGCGGAGATCACGCTCGCCCGGATCGAGGTCGTGGATGGGAACTACGAGAGCGGCATGCGCGACGGGCTGCGTTCCTGCCGCGAGGCCCGCGACGCCGGCTACGAGTCCACCGGGGTGACGGGCTACCGGAACATGGCGCTCCTGGCGGCCCGCATCATGGAGCCTGACGTCGCCACGGCGGCGATCGCCGAGGGGCTGCAGTATGCCGACGCCATCGAGCAGTCGCACTGTCGGCAGATGATAGCCGGCACGCTCGCCCTGCTGGACTGGGGCGCCGGGCACTGGGCGGAAGCCGATGCCCGGGCCCGCCAGGACCTGAGCGACCGCGGCTGTCGGCGCGGGATGATCGGCGGCCAGGACGTGCTGGGCCTCGTGGCGATGGGCAGGGGTCGAACCGAGGAGGCGCGCCGCTGGTTCGACGAATCGCTCACCCTCGGCCGCCGCACCGGCGAAGTGCATCTCGTCCTGACGCCGCTGTGGGGGCTGGCCGAGACAGCACTGATGGAGGGCCGCGCGGCGGCCGCCGTGGAGCGTTGCGAGGAAGCCTGGGCGCTTGCAGGCACCACCGGTGAGCGCGCCCTCTTCATCCCGTTCGTTGTGACCGGAACGCGGAGCTACATCGCCGCACGCCGGCCCGATGGGGCCGCGACTTGGCTGGCTCGGATGCGTGAGTTCTTCGCCGGCTGGGAGTCGATTGCGGGCGCATCACTCAGCCACGCGGAGGGCCTCGTGGGCCTCATCGGTGGCTCCCTCGCCGCCGCCCGTGAGGCGTACGAGCGGGCCGTCCGCGGCTGGGAAGAGCGCGGCCGTGCGTGGGAGGCGATGAACGCCCGGATCGACCTGGCGCGGTGCCTGATCCGCATGAACCGCCACGTTGACGCAGCGGAGGTCCTCGAGCAGGCCAACGCCCGAGCGTTCGAGATGGGTAGCCCGCCACTGGTTGCGCGGGTCGAAGAGGTCGCGAAGGGGAGCCGAGGCCGGAGCCGCGATCAGGAACCGTGGCGGCCACTCACCGTCCGTGAGTTCGAAGTCGCCCGGCTCGTCGCCAACGGTCTGACCAACGGCGAGATCGCGGCGCAGCTGACGCTCTCACCCAAGACCGTCAGTGCGCACGTGGAGCATATCCTGGCCAAGCTCGGCGTCGCGCGGCGCACAGAGATCGCCACCTGGGCGACCGCCGTGCGGCATGCCGAGGCCGCCTCGGTCGCTCGATCCACCCAGGCGAACGCGGCGAGCGTTCCGGCTCGGCCCTAGGACCACGCGCCGCGTGTCCACTGGCGATCCTCACCGGCCTGTCGACGGCCTGCCGGATCAGGCGTGCCGTTTGCGCCTCGGCGCACGTAACTGGGAACTTGGCCCGATCTTGGCTGGTTCACGATCAGTTTGTGCGCCCGGACGCATACCGTGATCGGAATCGGCACGAACTTCGCAGTTAGGTGCCCCCCGGCGCAAACGGCGCCGTCGGATCCACCCGGTCCCCAATCGGAGCCTGGAGGCTGAGGCCCCGCTGACGCATCGGTCCGGTGGGAGTACGCTTGGAGCTCTCAGCAGGATCGAGGTACGGACATGACGCAGGTAGCAGCACCGCCGGCCGGCACTGGCGCCGGAAGCTCGGCGGAGCAGGTCAACCACTGGATCAACGGCGCCCGCGTGGCAGGTACCAGCGGCCGCAGCGGGCCGGTCTACAACCCGGCCACCGGCGAGGTCGCGCGTCACGTGGACTTCGCCAGCGTCGAGGAGGTCGACGCCGCGGTGGCCGCGGCCAAGGCCGCCTTCCCGGCCTGGCGCGCCACGTCCATCAGCCGCCGCACCGAGATCATGTTCCGCATCCGCAACGCCGTCGAGGCGCACCACGAGCAGATCGCGGCGCTGCTGACCGCCGAGCACGGCAAGGTGCACAGCGATGCGATGGGCGAGGTGGCCCGCGGCCTGGAGAACATCGAGTTCGCCACCGGCGTGCCGCACCTGCTCAAGGGCAGCTTCTCCGAGCAGGCCTCCACCGGCATCGACGTGTACCAGATTCGCCAACCGCTGGGCGTGGTGGCCGGCATCACCCCGTTCAACTTCCCGGCCATGGTGCCGATGTGGATGTTCGCCAACGCCATCGCGACCGGCAACACCTTCGTGCTCAAGCCAAGCGAGAAGGATCCGTCGGCATCGGTGCTGCTGGCGCAGTTGATGGCCGAGGCCGGCGTGCCGGCCGGCGTGTTCAACGTGGTGCAGGGCGACAAGGTGGCGGTCGACCGCCTGCTGGAGCACCCCGACATCGCCGCGGTCAGTTTCGTGGGCTCGACCCCCATCGCGCGCTACATCTACCAGACCGGCACCGCGCACGGCAAGCGGGTGCAGGCCCTGGGCGGGGCCAAGAACCACATGCTCGTGCTGCCCGATGCCGATATCGACATGGCCGCCGATGCCGCCGTGTCGGCCGCCTATGGCAGCGCCGGCGAGCGCTGCATGGCCATCAGCGTGGTCCTCGCCGTGGGCGACGTGGCCGATCCGCTGGTGGAGGCCATCGAGCAGCGCCTGCCCAAGGTCA
>JADLBB010000153.1 GCA_020848055.1 Chloroflexota bacterium
CTTGAGCCAGACGAAGAGGCCGGCGAGAATGGTCAGCGGAATGACGATCACCGCGGTCAACAGGGCGGCTATGCCGATGAGTAGAACCTTGAGCGCCTTCATGGGGGTCGTGCCTCATTCTGCGCCGCCGGATGGCGACGCCTTCTTGCCTCTCTGGGCCGGGGCTGAGTAGATCATAGCCAAGAGTTCGTCCTTGGTGAACTCGGCCAGCTGGTGGCTCGAGCCGTGCGCCCCGGACAGGCCGAACAGGCGCAGGACGAACGAGCCATCCTGCTCGAAGAAGAAGACGTCGTGGGCTCGCTGGCCGTCGATGTAGGCGCCGATGATGCGCAGCGCAAGCTCGTAGTAGTTCAACAGATCGGGGTGCGGCTGGTCATCGTGCGCGCTGCCGCGCAGCGCCTCCAGCGCGTCCATCATCTCGCCGACCTGGTCGTCGCTCAAGCGGAACGTTCGCTTGGCCGTCGTCCCGAAGTTGTCCGAGTCGGCCCCGCCGCCCTGGAAGCCGAGTCCCTGCAGCACGAATCCGCCATCGAGCTCCATGAACAGGAGCTCCTTGAGTTTCTCCTGGTCGGCAAACGCACCGATGCTGCGCAGGGCCTCTTCCCAGTCCTGGCGCGGGCTGCCTTCGTAGATCCTCATGGGCGCTCGGGTCCTCGTGCGTGCGGGCTCGGCGATCCGGCCCCGAGCATAGCGCGCGCCACGGTCAGGTCAAGACCGTCGCGATGGCGCCGGCCGTCCGGGCATTGTTGACGATGAGCCCGATGTTGACCGCCAGCGTCCGTCCGTCAGACGCTCGGGCCACGTGCGACAGCAGGTGCGGGGTCACTGCACCGCCGACGATGCCGCGCGCAGCCGCGTCCGCGAGCGCGTCGCTGATCCAGGCCTCGACCTCGGCCCGGTCGATCGCCAGGTCCGCGGGGGGTGGCTGGACGACCAGGATCCCGCCCGCGCCGCGGATGGACCGATGCGCCGCAATGGCGGCGGCGGCTTCGCTCGGACCGTCGACGCGATGCGAGAGCGAAAGCCCGGAACCGATGCTGTAGAAGCCCGGCAGCTCGTCGACGCCGTAGCCGATGACCGGGACGCGGTGCGTCTCGAGCATCTCGAGCGTTGCCGGCAGGTCCAGGATCGACTTGGCACCCGACGAGACGACCGCGACCGGCGTGGCGCTCAGCTCGTCGATGTCGCTCGAGACGTCGAAGGTCGTCGCCGCTCCGCGATGCACGCCGCCGATTCCGCCGGTGGCAAACACGGCGATGCCCGCCATGTGGGCCAGGCGCATCGTGGCGCTCACCGTGGTCGAGGCCAGGGCTCCTGACGCCAGCAGCGGCCCGAGGTCCCTCGAGGCCGCCTTGGCGACCTTCGCCCCCGGCTCTGCCAGGCGCTCGAGCAACGCGCGGTCCGCACCGACGACGAGGCGCCCATCGGCCACCGCGGTCGTGGCCGGCACCGCGCCCGACTCGCGAACGGCTGCCTCGGCGGCCAGCGCGGTGTCCAGGTTGTGCGGCACGGGCAGGCCCTGCGCGATCAGCGACGACTCCAGCGCCCCCACCGCACGGCCCCCGGCCAGGGCCGTGCGAACCTCGTCCGAGAGCTGCAGGCGTTCATGCATCACGGCTCTTCCTCCTTCACTCGACCCTGCGCGCCGATCACGCCAGCCACCGCCGTGGCCAGGGCGTGCCCGGCCAGCATGGCACGTCGGAGCCGGTCGCGGTCCGGCGGCCATTCGGTGTCCAGCAGGCTCGCGATGAGAGCCGCGGCGAACGCGTCCCCCGCACCGGTGGTGTCGACTGCCGGCGCGGCCGAAGCCGCCGACGTCTCGATGACCTCGTCGCCGACTGCGGCGCTCGCGCCCGTCGCGCGCGTCACGATCGCCACGCTCTCGAACCGTGCCCCGATGGCGCGCGCCAGGCCCGGCAAGTCGCTCGCACTCGGCTCGATGGCACGGGCCTCGTCGGCATTGAGGACCACCAGGTGCGGTCGCAACGAGGCGGTACGCAAGGTCCACCGCTCGACGTCGCGGGCGCCGAGCGAACACCCCAGCACGGCACGGCGAAGCGCCACGGCGGTCAGCGCGACGGCCGCCGCTGACTCCAGCAGCGCGTAGCCCGAGACGACCAGCCAACCGGCTCCCTCGAGCGCGGCAGCGTCGAGTGGGCGGTCGAAGATCGGGGTGCGCTGGCTGAGCATCGTTCGCTCGCCACCGGCATCGGACACGACGACGACGGCCGAGGTGGGGCCGCCCGAGTTGACGCGGTGCACCTGGACACCGTCGGCGGCCAGGCCATCGGCAAGCGCACGCCCGGCCGCATCGTCGCCCAGGGCCGTCACCAGGCGAACCCGCACACCCTGACGCGCCAGCCTGACCGCGACGTTGGCAGCCTGGCCGCCGGGGTACATCCCGATGGTGGCGGGCACATCGCCCCCCGGACGGATCGGCTCGGCGGGCGCAGCGCGCACGTCGAGCGCCGCGTCACCGATCACCACGACCAGCGAGCGCATCGGCGCACCTAGAGCGCGCGGCGCGAGGCGTAGCCCTCGCGCGTCGAATGCCAGTAGGCAATGTCGGGGTCGTCCAGCCGCCAGCATAGCCAGGCGGGCTCGCCATCGCGGACGGTTGGGAAATCGACCAGGCCCGAGTCCAGGTCGCGCAGCACTATGCCGAGCGACGCCAGGTGGTCCACCAGGGCCTGGACGGTCGACCGCCGCTCATCGCGGTCCAGGTCGGTCCGCCGGCGCTCAAGCGCCAGCTGGATCAGCGTCGCGCGGACCGTCGGCAGTGTCGCTCGTGCTTCGTCCACGGTGTACGACCGGGCCATGTCCATGTCGTTCGATGGTAGTGCTAGCATCGGTTGCCGGACGGGCCTGCTCCGCATCGCGACGGCGCCCGTTCACACGCCGGAGGTGACGCGGCAAGCGCCATGACCGACGAGACCGGCCGCCATCGCGGCATGAACGACGAGGCGCCCCCCGGCGCCGATCAATACACCGCCTACGACGACTTCGACCTGCCCAGCTACGTCGGGCTGCCCAGCTTCCAGAAGCTGCCGTGGATCACCGATGCGGCCGAGCTCGCCCGCCGGGGACCCGATGTCGCCATCGTTGGCGCGCCATACGACGACTCGACCAGTCACCGACCCGGAGCACGGTTCGGGCCGCGTGCAATCCGCGCCGCGAGCTACATGTCGGGCGACCTCAACTCGCTCCAGCTCGGGATCCAGCCCTACGACTGGCTCGACGTGGTGGATGCGGGCGATGCGCCGATCACGCCCATGGACGTCGAACGCGGGCACGCGGTCATCGAGCGCAAGGTGTTTGACGTGGCGAATTCCGGCGCCATCCCGATCGTGCTCGGCGGCGACCACTCGATCACCTACCCCTCGGCGTCGGCGGTGGCGCGGCACGTCGCGCCGCGCCGCCTGGGCGTCGTGCACTTCGATGCCCACGCCGATGCCGCCAACTCGACCTGGGGCAACCTGCGCTCGCACGGGACGCCGATGCGGCGCCTGATCGAGTCGGGTGCGGTGGAGGGGCGCAACTTTGTGCAGGTCGGCCTGCGCGGCTACTGGCCCGGGCCAGAAACGCTCGGCTGGATGCGAGAGCGGGGCATGCGCTGGCACCTGATGACCGAGATCGAGCAGCGCGGTGCTGAGGCGGTGGTCGCCGACGCCATCGCGCAGGCTCTCGACGGCCCGGAGGTCGTCTACCTGTCGGTCGACATCGACGTCATCGACCCGGGCATGGCGCCCGGCACCGGGACGCCCGAACCGGGCGGCATGCTGACCAGGGAGCTGCTGCGCGCCATCCGGCAGGTGGTCGGCGCGGTCGAACTGGCCGCCATGGACGTGGTCGAGGTGGCGCCGCCGTTCGATCAGGCCGAGGTCACCTCGACGGCGGCGCACCGCTGCGTGCTGGAGGCCATCAGCGCCCTGGCCGCCCGGCGGCGCGATGCCGGTCGCTCACCGCGCGCGGGCTGAC
>JADLBB010000154.1 GCA_020848055.1 Chloroflexota bacterium
AGGTTGCGCTCGAACGGCACCTCCAGGACGTGGAGCAGCGAAGCGGAGACGCCCTCGCGGCCCACCAGCAGCATGGCGGTGACCTTGAGCGCCGAATCGTCAACGTCGGCGATGCCGAGCAGCGGGACCAGGACGCGCGAGAACTCGAATGTCGGTGTGCGGCGCTCGGGGCGCCGGAATATGTCCATGCCGAACGCTATCCTACGGCGCTTCGTGGCGCGCCGGATACCCCGGCCGTAGCCGCATCAGCGCCCATGCAACAGTCGCTCGGCGAGCCGTGGCGGCAGTCCGGCCTCCTGCATCAGCCGCTGGGTGCGCGCGATGTCATAGGTCACCCGCCGAAACTCGACCAGGGCCTGCCCGGAACGGTCCACGTCAACGATCGCGTAGGCAGCGTCCGGGTTGCCGTCGCGCGGTTGGCCGACGCTGCCCGGGTTGACGAGGACCCTGGTGGCGGCGTCGATCGGGGCCCGCGATCCGGGACGGCCGGGCGTCGTCTCAATCTCGCCATCGATGTCGTGGAAGATGACCGGCTGGTGGGTGTGACCGAACAGGCATAGCCGGGTCTCGAAGGCACCGATGTTGGCCTCGGCCACGTCCGGGCCGGTGATGTACTCCCACATCGGGTCGCGCGGCGAACCGTGCACCGCGGTCAGCGGCTCGTCCACCCGCACCTCGGGCAGGCTGGCCAGGTACGAGCGCGCGTTGGCGTCGAGCGCCTCGGCAGTCCATTCGATCGCCGTGCGCGCGTCGGGGTTGAAGTAGCGCGACTGCACGAGGCCGATGGCGGCGCCGTCGTGGTTGCCCATCACGCTGCGCGCGCCGATCTCCTGGAGCGTCTCGATCACCTCGCGCGGCTGGGGCCCGTAGCCCACGATGTCGCCGAGCACCCACGTCTCCTCGACGGGGGGCAGGTCGCCGATGACGGCTTCGAGCGCGGCGAGATTGGCGTGGATGTCCGACAGGACGGCGATGCGCATGGGAACGCCGAGTATACCGACGGCGTCGGTGAGCTTCGTCAGCCGCCGAGCGGCCTCCGCGACGGCTCGCCCGCACGGCGCGGGTAGCGCGCGGGCGTCGGTCGTTCGCGCCGCACGATGACGAGCCGATGGTCGCCGAGTGCGGCGTGCCCGCTGGGCTCGACGCGCGGGGCGCCGCCGCCCAGCTCGGCCGAAGCTGCCGCGCCAGCCCGCAGTTCGGAAGGCGCGATCGGTCCCTTCCAGGCCCGCAGCGCGCCGCCACCGGTCAGCAGCGGCAGCGCGTACTCGACCAGCACGGGCAGCGCCGCAACGGCTCGAGCGGTGACCAGGCCGTGGGTTGCCCGATGCGCCGGATCGCGCCCGAGGTCCTCGGCCCGGGCCGTGATGACGCTGACGTTCGCCAGTCGGAGGTCGACGGCGAAGGCGCGCAGGGCGTCGGTCTTCTTGGCGACCGAGTCCACCAGGGTCCACGCCACCTCCGGCCGCGCCAGGGCCAGGACCATGCCCGGCACGCCGCCGCCGGATCCGAGGTCCACGGCACTTGAGGGTGCCAGTGCATCGATCGCCGGCAGGCCGGCGAGCGAGTCGAGCAGGTGCAGCCGGGCGACCGCTCCGGGCTCGACCACGCGCGTCAGGTTGAGGCGACGATTGGCATCGAGCAGCAACCCGACGAAGCGCTCGACCCGGTCGCCGAAGGACGGCGGCAGGTCAAGGGACCGGCCTTCGAGCAGTTGCTCGAGCGCCACGCGCGCAGCGCGTGCATCGGTCTCGGACAAGAGAAATGCTCCTCGAGCGGCCTTTCGGTCTTCCCGTGACGGTGGCCGGCGTCGCGGCCGGCTCTCGCATCGGCCCCGTACCACCCGCGGTTACCGTAATCGGTCGCTCGCTGGAGCAGGACCGTGACCGTACCGCGCCGCCGTGTGGAAGACAACCGATGTTATCCACGATTCTCGCAACAGGAGCCGACCTGTGGATAACTCCCGCCGATATACTCGTCATCGATGGCGTTTGACCCTGGCGAGCAGGCTACGATCGAGGTCCGGTGGCGGAGCAGATGACCTCGGCCTCGCCACCCCGTTTCGCTCACGACAGCGAGGCGGAACTGGCGAGGATCCTCGACTTCTACGGTGTCGCATGGCGATACGAACCCGACGTCTTCCCCATCTCCTGGAACGCCGACGGCGCGGTCATCGAGTCTTTCGCGCCCGACTTCTACCTGCCGGAGATCGGCGTCTACCTGGAGCTCACGACGCTCAAGCAGTCGCTGGTGCGCAAGAAGAACCGCAAACTGCGCTGGATGCGGCAGCTGTACCCGGAGGTGCGCGTGAAGCTGTTCTACGCGCGTGACTTCCGCGCCCTGATGGTCAAGTACGGCCGGCTCGACTTCCTGACCGACGTGACGCTGGCCAACGGTGCGGCGGCGCGGGTCAGTGATCCGGGGAGCAGCGCGGCATGATGGTCGGCGCCAGCCTCCACGACGACGTCGAGGAGATCCTGCTCGACTCGCAGGCCGTGGCCGGCCGCGTGGCCGAGCTGGGAGCCCAGATCGCGTCGGACTACGCCGGCCGCGACCCGGTGCTGGTATCGGTCCTCAAGGGTGCGATGGTCTTCATGGCCGACCTGATGCGGGCCATGGATCTGCCCTGCAGCATCGACCTGATGGAGCTGTCCTCGTACGGTTCGGGCACCGAGTCGACCGGCCAGGTGCGGATCATCAAGGACCTGTCCTCACCGATCTACGGGCGTGACGTGATCGTGGTCGAGGACATCATCGACACCGGCCTGACCCTCAATTACCTGCTGCGCTACCTGGCCGACAAGGGCCCGGCCTCGATCCGGATCGTGTGCCTGCTCGACAAGCCGGCGCGCCGGCTGGCCGACATCGACATCGACTACGTTGGCTTCACCATCCCCGATCGCTTCGTCATCGGCTACGGCCTCGACTATGCCGAGCGATACCGCAATCTGCCGTACGTCGGCGTGCTGAAGCCGTCGGTCTACAGTGGACCGCCGCCCGAGGCCTAGGCCTTGGACGGGGGCGCGCGCCGCTTTCGCTGGCTCATCCTGCTCGGGGCGCTGGCCATGATCGGGTCCGGGTTCCTGCCGTGGTGGCGATCCGGTGGCGACTCGGTGTCCGGGGTGGACGTGCCGGCGCAGTCGGGCATCGGCCTGGCCGGCGGTGGCATCGTGATCTACGGTGCGGCGGTGCTGGCACTCGTGCTGCTCGACATCGGCTACATGCGCGGCCGATGGGGCTTCGTCCTCGACTCGCCATGGATCTACCTGGTGCTCGGCTTGGTTGGCGCCGCCGCGCTGGCGTACCGCGCCTGGGAGCTGTGGTCGGTCGGCTACCTGCCGCTGCCGCAGCAGTCCCCGGGGCTGGCGCTCGCCGCGATCGGGGTGGCGCTGGTGCTGTATGGGGCCGGAAGCGGCCTGGCGAGCCCGCGCCGGTGAGCGAACCACGATCCGCCGGCGGGCGCTGGCGGCCGTTCGTCGTCGCGGGCGCCGTCGCGCTCGTCGTGGTGGTCGCGTTCATCGCCTTCCTGGCCGCCCGGACGCCGGTGACCGCCACATCGCAGGTGCTCGCCGGGGTCGTCGTCAGCTGCGACGCCGGCATCGGCCTCGAATCCGAGGCCTGTCGCGACACAGTCGATGCGATCATCTCCGCAGGCCCCCCGACGCGAACGTTCGAGCTCGAGGACGTCGCGCGCGTGGACCTGCGCCGATCGATGTTCGGGTTCGGCCCCGAGTGCGAGGCGGCCTGGTTCCTCGAGCGCTATCCCGACGACCCGGTTGCCACCGAAGCGGTCGCCTGCCCGGCGCCATAGCCGGCCCGCGGCGCCGACCTCAGCGATCGCGCAGCCAGATCCCGGTCGTCAGCACGCGCGCCCGCTCGCCGTCCCCGCAGGTGTCGATCAGCTTGACGAAGCGCAGGTCCGGGTCGAGCGGCCTGGGGTCACCGTGGGCGTGATACGTGCCACGCGCGCCCGGGCAGGCGGAGTCGTCAATGAAGGACAGGTTCCGGCCAAGGCCCTCCAGCCGGCCGGACCACCGATCACCGATGCGGTAGGTGCCGTCGTCGATGACCAGCGTCATGGCCGGCAGCCCATCGCTGGCCGCCCTGGTGTACGAGCCGTCCGACCACGCCTGGTTGGACCCCTCGCGCTCCTGGAGTCCCAGCCACCGCCCGCCGGCAGCCAGCGGCAGCACGACCACGACAACCACCACCAGGGCCAGGGATTGCGTGCGGCCCGGACGGGCCATCGCGATGGCGGCGACGACCATCACCGCGACCCCGGCGGTCCCCGCCACTGCGGCCCAGCCGGGCGACAGGTCGATCCGCGAGGCCTGGCCCGCCTGGCTGACCGGCACCAGCGTGGCAGCGACCAGGCCGAAGGCCAGCGCCGCCCCGAATGCCAGGAGCAGGTCGAACCGTGCATCGTGCCGGCGAAGCGACCACAGCCCGCCCAGCGCCACCGTCACGGCGATCACGATCCCGGCACTCAGGATCGGGACGGCCACCGATCCCCAGGCGTTCACGGTGGTCAGCACCTCGCGATAGCCCTCGCCGTTGAGGATCCGGTCGTGCGCGATCCAGGCCCTGACGAACGACAGCGCCAGGACGGCCGCGCCGGTCGCGGCCAGCACCGCGAGCCATCGCGTCCGACCCATCAGGCTTCCGACCTCAGATCTCGCCGAGGTAGGCCTGTCGCACCTGCTCGTTGGACGCCAGGTTGGCCGCCGTGTCGGCAAGGATGATCTTGCCGGTCTGGATCACGTAGCCGCGGTGCGCGGCGTTGAGCGCCATCAGCGCGTTCTGCTCGACCAGCAGCACGGTGGTGCCCTGTTCGTTGATCGAAGAGATGATCGCGAAGATCTGCTCGGTCAGAATCGGTGACAGTCCCATGGACGGCTCGTCGAGCAGCAGGATGCTGGGCTGGGCCATGAGCGCGCGGCCCATGGCGAGCATCTGCTGCTCGCCACCCGAGAGCGTGCCCGCCTTCTGCGACCGGCGCTCCTTGAGCCGCGGGAACAGGTCATAGACGCGCTCGATGTCGGCATCGATGCGCTCCCCCTTGCGGCTGAAGGCACCCATCTGCAGGTTCTCGTACACGCTCATGCGGCTGAAGACCTTGCGGCCCTCGGGCGAGTGCGCGATACCCAGCGCCACGATCTCGTGGGCCGGCAGGTCCTGGATCTCGTTGCCGGCGAGGCGTACCGTGCCCGAGCGAGGCTTGTGGGTTCCGCTGATGGCGCGCAGCGTCGTGCTCTTGCCCGCCCCGTTGGAGCCGATCAGGGTGACCACCTCGCCCCGCCCGACATTGAGCGAGATGCCCTTGAGCGCCTCGATGTTGCCGTAGAAGACGTGCAGGTCGCTCAGCTCCAGCAGCGTGTCGCGGGGCTGGGTGGCAGCGGCAGGGCCGGCGGAGGCCTGGGCGGCAACCTGGGTGGGCGAGTTGCCAGGGCCGGGGGTATGGAGCGCATCGGTCATGCGCTGGCCGCCTGCTTGCCGAGGTAGGCCTCGATGACCTGTGGATTGGCCCGGATCTCCTCTGGCAATCCCTCGGCCAGCTTCTCGCCGTGATCAAGGACCGTGATGCGCTCGCTGATGCCCATGACGACCTTCATGTCGTGCTCGATCAGCAGCACCGTGAGGTCGAGTTCGTCGCGCAGGCGCTTGATGAGAGTCGTCATCTGGGCGGTCTCGCCGGGGTTCATGCCGGCGGTCGGCTCGTCCAGCAGGAGCAGCCGCGGATCGCTGGCCAGCGCACGGGCGAGCTCCAGCCGGCGCTGGTCGCCGTACGGCAGGTTGCGGGCCCATTCCTCCTCGTACGAGCGGCGCAGGCCCACCAGGTCCAGCAGCTCCCTGGCGCGCTGCCTCGCCGCCGCATCCTCGGCGCGCGAGTCGGGCAGCTTGAGCAGGGACGACCACCAGCTGGCATGCAGGCGGACGTGGCGGCCGACCATCACGTTGTTGATCACGCTCATGCTGCCGAACAGCCTGATGTTCTGGAAGGTGCGCGCTATGCCGAGCTCGACGATCTGGTTGGGCGGCCGGCCCAGGATCGAGTTGCC
>JADLBB010000155.1 GCA_020848055.1 Chloroflexota bacterium
GTCGGTTCGAGACACGGCGAAGCCTCCGGATGGAGGCGACGGTTGACGATGCGCTGGCTCTGCGTCCGGAACCCGGCGCCCGGGCACTCGACGCCGGGATCCGGAAGCAGGTGGTGACCGTAGCAGGCGGCGCCTTACCGCACGATTACGCTCGCCTTACCGTCCTCGAACCGGGCCGCGAGCCGCGCCCACCGCGCATTACGACCGCGGCGTCACCACGTTGACCAGGCGCCCGGGCACCTGGATCACCCGCAGCGGCGTGCGTCCCGCCAGGTAACGCTGGACGTGCTCTGAGGCGAGGGCCAGTCGCTCGATCTCGTCGGCGGTCGCTCCTGCGGCCACCACCAGCTTGTCGCGCAGCTTGCCGTTCACCTGCACCGGCAACTCGAGGACCTCCGCCGCCAGCAGCGCCGGGTCGGCCTCCGGCCAGGGGGTCGTATGGATGCTGTAGGCGTGGCCGCGCCGCTCCCACAGCTCCTCGGCGGTGTGCGGCGCGATCGGCGCCAGCAACAGCAGCAGCATGTCTGCCGCCTCGGCGTACGCATCGGTGCCGGACAGCCCGGCCTCGCGGGCGCGCACCAGCGCGTTGGTCAGCTCCATCAGGCGGCTGACCGCGGTGTTGAAGTGCATGGCGGTGATGTCGGCGGTCACCTCGCCGATGGCGGCGTGCGCGGCCCGTCGCAGCGCTCGCTCGGCGTCGGGGTCCCTGGCCGAGCCGCCGCCGGCGAGGGCCGCTCCCCAGGCCCGCGCCAGCCAGCGATGCACGCCCTCGATCCCGGTCGGGCTCCATGGTCCGCCCTGGTCCCACGGCCCGATGAACATCAGGAAGGCGCGGACCGCATCGGCGCCGTAGCGCTCGACCAGCTCGTCAGGGGCCTGCACGTTGCCGCGCGACTTGCTCATGCGGTTGTGATCGGCGCCCAGGATCTGGCCCTGGTTGCGCAGCTTGAGGGTCGGCTCGGACAGGCCGACCAGGCCGAGGTCGCGCAGCGCGCGGGTGAAGAATCGGAAGTACAGCAGGTGCATGACCGCGTGCTCGGCGCCACCGGTGTAGAGCTGGATCGGCATCCAGTCGTCCACCTCGTCGCGATGGAACGGAGCGTCGTCGGCGTGCGGCGAGCAGTAGCGCAGGAAGTACCAGCTCGAGTCCACGAACGTGTCCATCGTGTCGGTCTCGCGCCGCGCAGGGCCGCCGCAGACCGGGCAGGTGGCCGCGAGGAACGCGGCGTGCGAGGTCAGCGGCGACACGCCGGTCGGGGCGAAGTCGACGTCGGTGGGCAGGATGACCGGCAGCTCCTCGTCGGGAACCGGCTGCGCGCCGTGCGTGGCGCAGTACACGATCGGGATCGGGCAGCCCCAGTAGCGCTGCCGTCCGGCGACCCAGTCGCGCTGGCGGTAGGTGACCGCGTGCTTGCCCTGGTCGGCTGCCTCGAGCGCATCGGTGATGGCGCCGATGGCCTCCGAGGCGACCATGCCGGTGAAGCCGCCCGAGTCGATGAGCACCTCGTCGGCGGTGTGCTCGACGAACGCGCGCCCCTCCGGCAGTTCGCCCGATGCGGGCGCCACCACGTAGCGGATCGGCAGATCGAACTTCGTGGCGAACTCGAAGTCACGATCATCGTGGGCGGGGACGGCCATGATCGCGCCGGTGCCGTAGCCGGGCAGCACGTAGTCGGCGATCCAGACCTCGATTCGCTCGCGGGTCATCGGATTGATGGCGTGGGCGCCGGTGAAGACGCCGGTCTTCGGCCGATCGGCGCTCAGTCGGTCGATCTCCGTCTGCCGGCGGGCGGCCGCCACGTAGGCGTCGACGTCGGCGCGCCGGTCGTCGGTCGTCAGCACGCTCACCAGCGGGTGCTCTGGTGCCAGGACCATGAAGGTGGCGCCGAAGATCGTGTCGGGCCGAGTGGTGAAGACCCGGATCGGCTCGACACCGGCGGCCTCGACCGCGAAATCGATCTCGGCGCCCTCCGAGCGACCGATCCAGTTGGTCTGCATCGCCTTGATCGGCTCCGGATAGTCGACGCGGCTGAAGTCCAGCAGCTCGTCGGAGTAGTTCGTGATGCGGAACCACCACTGCTCCAGGTCGCGCTTCTCGACCGGGGTCCCGCATCGCCAGCAGCGCCGATCAACCCCCTCCACCTGCTCGCGGGCGAGCACGACCTTGTCGCGCGGGCACCAGTCGACCGCACCGGTGGCCTTGTAGGCGAGGCCGGCGTTGTACAGCCGGATGAACAGCCACTGCTGCCAGCGGTAGTACGCCGGGTCGCAGGTCACGACCTCGCGAGCCCAGTCGAAGCTGGCACCCATCAGCCGCATCTGGCGGCGCATGTTGTCGATGTTGCCGTACGTCCAGGTCGCCGGGTGGATGCCACGGTCGATGGCCGCGTTCTCGGCCGGCAGCCCGAAGCCGTCGAAGCCCATGGGGAACATGACGTTGTCGCCGCCCATCCGATGCATGCGCGCCACGATGTCCGGCCCGGTCATGGCGTACCAGTGGCCTATGTGCAGGTCGCCCGACGGGTACGGGTACATCGTCAGGACGTAGCGCTTGGGGCGCGAATCGTCGTCGCTGGCCGCGTACAGCGCGTCGGCCTCCCATCGGTCGCGCCACTTCTGCTCGAAGCTGGCCGGGTCGAACCGGTCGGGATGTCCTGCTCGGGCTGCAGTCCGAGTCGTCATCGTGCTCCTCCCCGCACGGCCTGGCATCGGCCGGCGCGATCCGCGATTGATCGGCCCTTTAGCGCCTCGCGGGCGTGCGGGGCCACGTTCCGCCCGACATATCGGTCGGCACGACGCCCCAGATGGACCCCGACGTCCCGCGGGGCCACGCACGCGCCGATAAATCGGTCGGCACGACGCCCCAGATGGGTCCGGCCGTCCCGCGAGGCCACGCACGCACCGATAAATCGGCTCCACGTGGCCCGATCCGTGTCCCAGGCGACAACCCCTCGATCCATCGGGCGTTCGTGATCATCGGCCCGCGCCTCGAAGCTGCGGGCGCCTGGCGAGGTCGTCATCGGTCCGGCGCGCCCGGCTCTGGCTCCTCGGGGAACCAGGCCATCAGGATCTCGTCGCGGAAGCCCTGGGCCGTTCGGTACTGCTGCCGACGCAGGCCCTCGCGCACGAAGCCACGCTTGGCGTACACGGCCATGGCACGCTCGTTGTCCGGAAAGACGCCCAGCGATACCTTACGCAGGCCGCGCTCGATCGCCCATCGCTGGGCGGCCGCCACCATCTCGCTCCCGATGCCGACGTCGCGCCAGCCATCGGCGATCGTGATCGACAGGATGCCGATGTGCTCGGTCGCCACGCCGCGCTCGATCGTGACGAGCACGTTGCCGATGGCCTCGCCGTCGGCCTCGGCCACGAGCACCAGGTGCTCGCCGGCCCGGATCATCTCGCTGATCCAGAACGCCTCCGACGGCTCGCTGACCGCACCGGGCGTCGTGATCAGCCAGCGCCCCTCGGCACGCACCTTGGCGAACAGGTGCGCCAGCCCGCGGCCGTCGGTCGGCCGGCCCGGACGCAGCGTCCAGCGCCGCCCGTCTCGGGCAGTCATGGCCTGGCTGGTTCCGGTTGCGATCATCCGTGCTCCGATCCGAAATACGCGCGAACCCCTCCGTCTGCTCTGGACGAAGGGGTCACTTCGCGGTACCACCTGAGCTTGACCGATGCGTCACGAATGAGGTGGTGGAGCTGGGGGGACTCGAACCCCCGACCCCCTGCATGCCATGCAGGTGCTCTCCCAGCTGAGCTACAACCCCACGCGTATCCGTGGATCGGTCCACTCGTTGGCGCCGTATCGGTCGCCAGCCGGCCCGGCTCATCACCGGGCTGCTCTGCGGGCGAGTTCCGCGCGCTCCGTCGGCCGGCTCACACCATCCCGGCTCGCTCATCAACGAAGGGCAACGCGTACTGCTCCCGCGTCAACGCATCGGTCGGGAGGATAGCACAGGCGTTCGGCGACCCTCAATCGGCCCTTCTTGACATGGTTATTATATTGACTATATGGATCATATGATGAATGTTGCGAGGCCCCGAACCTATCGCAGCGACCTGCGCGCGAGACGGGCACAGGAGACCAGGTCGGACATCCTCGACGCGACGGTACGGGTCATGGCGCGAGGCGTGGCCAGCCTGTCGATGCCGGCGGTCGCCCGCGAGGCGGGCGTATCGGTGCCGACCGTGTACCACCACTTTGCAACCAAGGAGGAGCTGCTGGCGGCGGTCCACCCGCACGTGGCGCGCCGGGTCGGTTTCGACACGGTGCCCGATGCTTTGACGATCGACGGGCTGCGCCGCAGCGTCCGCGCCTATTTCGAACGCTTGGGGGCATACAGCGCGATGGACCTCGCGGCGGTTGCCAGCCCGCTCGGCGACGAGGTGCGGCACCTGACGATGGCACACCGGCTGGACCGCCTGGCCCGCTTCGCCGATGCGATTGACCCACCGCTCACCGGACCAGATCGCGAGCGCATCACCCGGCTGCTTGCCGTCCTGACCGCGAGTGCGTCGCTGCGCATGTGGCGCGACCACCTCGGTTCATCGGCCGAACAGGCCGTCGACGACATCGCCCGAACCGTCGAGGCGCTGGTCGCCGCGAGCCGGGGGGCCGTGCGATGACGGGCGGGCGGGTCACGCGACTGGCGGATGTCCGCATGGCCGATGCGAGCGAGGTGGGAGGCAAGGCCGCCAGCCTTGGTGAGCTTATCGCCGCCGGCTTCCGCGTGCCCGATGGGGTCGTCATCACGGCCGAATCCGCTGACCGTGCGCCGCAGGAGCGCCACTGGGATCTGGGCTCCGACCCGTGGGACCTTGGCACCGGACCGTTCGCCGTGCGTTCGAGCGGCGTGTCCGAGGACGGAGCGCAGGATTCGTACGCGGGCATGTTCGAGACCGTCCTGGGGGTCTCCGCCGATGGCCTGGCCGAGGCGATTGACCGGGTGTCAGCCAGTGTTCGCGACGCGCGGATCGCGGAGTACGCCCCGGGGGGCCCTGGCAGCATGGCGGTGATCATCCAGCGCATGGTCGACCCGGTTGCATCCGGCGTCGCCCTGACCGCCGACCCGGTCACGGGCGCTCGCGACGCGTGCATCGTCACCGCGGTGCGCGGCATCGGGGATCGACTGGTGTCAGGCACCGCCACCGGGGACGAATGGCTCGTCCGCGATGGCAAGGCCACCGCCCGACGTCGGCTCGAGTCAGCCATCGACGCGAGGCAGGCGACAGCGGTCGCCAGCCAGGCGCGGCGCGTCGCCGAAGCGCGAGGGGCGCCGCAGGACATCGAATGGGCGATTGATCGCGACGGAGCCCTCTGGATCCTCCAGGCTCGCCCGATGACCGCGCTGCCGGCGGATGTCTCGTGGGACCCGCCCTCGCCCGGCGCCTTCACCAGGCAGTACCGGCTTGGCGAGTGGATCGGAGGGCCCGTGACGCCGCTGTTCGAGTCGTGGCTGCTGACGATGATGGAGGAGCGGATGCATGCCTTCTTCTACGAGCAGCTTGGCCAGCGCGCGCCGCGGCCGCTCCACGTCGTGGTCAACGGCTGGTACTTCTACTCGATGAACTGGGCGGCACCGGGCGCCATGCTTCGCAACCTGCCGCGCATGGTGTGGCATCTCGCCCGGCACCCACGGCGTGTTGCGGGCATCAATCCGTCGACGGTGCGGCACAGCTTCCCGCTGCTCGAGCGCACGTGGCGCGCCGACTTCCGCCCGCGCTACCAGGCTGCGATCGAGTCCGCCGAGGCCCGCGTCGGGACGGCGCCGATCGACGAGCTCCCCGAACTGATCGACGAGCTTGCCGGGCTGGCGGGCGAGGCGTTCGGGTGGCTGGCCGCGCTGTCCGGCGCGGCGTACAAGATGGAGCTCAACCTGGCAGGCTTCTACCGGCGCCACCTCTACCCGGTGATCGGGGGCAGCCATCTGCCGCTGCTGACCGGGTTCGCCCTCCCCGGTGGCGAGCGCGTCGCCGTCGCGTCGCTCGACTGGTTCCATGCCTCGGGCACCACGTCGTCCCCGCCGGCGGACGCCTCCGCGCGCCTGGAGCAGGCGAGACACGCCGCCGAGGAGGCCGCGTTCGAGGCGCTGGCGGATTCACCACGGCGCCTGGCGGCCTTCCGCCGGCTGTTGACCGATGCCCAGCACCTCGTCCCGGTGCGCGAGGAGCAGGTCGCCGAGCTCACCATGCCATGGCTGACCATGCGGCGGGCGGTCGTCCGCATCGGGGAGGCGCTTGTCGAGCGCGGGCTCGTCCCCGCGGCCGACGGCGTGTTCTTCCTCACCCGAGCCGAGGCGATTGACGCGCTCGTCACCGCCCGCCTCGAGCTGGACGCGGCCGGCATCGAGGCGCGCAGGACGCGATGGAGCGAGCAGGCTCGGTTGGTGCCTCCATTGCTCATCGGCCGCATCAATCCGATCGTCCTGCGGCTGTTCGACTCGCTTGCCCGCACGGTCGGCGCGGCGCCGTCGACGACGGCGCTCGTCACAGGCACCCCGGCGTCGGCCGGCAGGGCCAGTGGTCCGGTGCGCGTCATTCACGGAGTTGCCGAGTTCGACGATCTCCAGCCCGGCGAGATCCTCGTGGCGCCCATGACCGCGCCAGCCTGGACGCCACTGTTCAGGCGCGCCGCCGCGGTGGTCACCGACGTGGGGAGTGCGGCAGCGCACGCCTCGATCATCGCCCGCGAGTACGGGATCCCCGCCGTCGTCGGGTGTGGGGACGCCACCGGCCGCCTGACGACCGGCATGCGTGTGACCGTCGACGGCAGCACGGGCAACGTTGAGCCCGACGCGTCGCGGGTGCCGTTCCGTTAGCACGCGCTCACGTGTATAGTTGCGTGCATGGGCGTGCGCACGAACCTGGTGCTGCCGAAGGCGCTGGTGGAGGAGGTGGACCGCTACGCCGGGCCGCGTGGCCGGTCGCGGTACGTCGCCGAGGCATTGGGCGAGAAGCTTCGGCGTGACCGGCTGCGCGAAGCGGTGCGCGCCTCGGCCGGAGCGTGGCGGGACAACCCGCTGTTCCCCACGACCGAGTCCGTTGCCGCCTGGGTCCGCGAACGACGCGCCGAAACGACCGACCTCGATCGAGATCGCCGATGACACGACTGCTGCTCGACACGACGTTCGTCATCGACTTCCTCCGCGGTGACGCATCGGCCGTCGCCCGATTCGATCGCATATTCGACGAGGGCGACGAGCCGGTCGTCAACGAGATCGTCGCCTGCGAGGCATGGACGGGTGCGCCAACCAGCAGCGATCACGCGCTCGAGGCGTTGATGGGCGCGGTCGAGTTCGTTCAACCGTCCGCGGAGTCGGCCAGGTTAGGTGGAGCCTGGCGGCAGGAGGCGCGGACTCGTGGAGCAACCCTCAGCCTGGCCGATGCGCTCATCGCGGCCGCAGCCCACCCCGATGCCGTCATCCTCACCCGCAATGCACGCGACTTTGCCCTGACACCGGCCCGGGTCGAGACCTACTGACGCGGACGTCGGTTACCCTCCTGCGCGGCGGGGCCGGCCTGGACACGTTCCGGGTCCGGAGCCAACGCCATCTCCCAGGAGATCCGGCAAAGATGATTCCATCGATGCTCTACGGCCCTGATCGATCACCATTGGCGTACGCTTGGAGCATGATCCCTGGCCCGATCGTGCCGGATGCCCTGCGGCCGAGCCCGGAGGACGCGCTCGCCGCCTGGCGCAACAGGGTGAGAGCGGAGCGGGAACAGACCGACCGGGCGCGAGAGGTGGCCGATCCGGCCGACTTCTACGCGCCCACCTCCCATAGGTTCAGGTTCGACCCGGATGCCGGGACGGACGTCGTGCGCGGGGTACTGGAAGGACTCGCCCGCTCGGAGGACACGTGGCTCGACGTCGGTGCCGGTGGCGGGCGCTATGCGCTGCCCCTTGCGCGCGTGGTGCGTGAGGTGATCGCGTTGGACCCCTCACGATCCATGCTGGCAGTGCTTCGAGATGGGATTTTGGCGGGGGGCGTCCGCAACGTCCGGGTGGTCGAGGCTCGCTGGCCGCCGCCCGGCTGGGACATCGATCCGGCGGTCCTGGCGCCCCTCCGAGCCGACGTCGCGCTGATGGCCCACGTTGGCTATGACATCGAGGAGGTGGGACCGTTCCTGGATGCGCTGGAGGCATCGGCCGCTCGTGCCTGCGTGGCCGTGATGGGGCAGGGGGCCATGACCACTGTAGGCCGGCTGTACTGGGGGCCGATCCACGATGAGCCTCGCGTGGCGCTCCCGGCTCTGCCCGATCTGGTGGCGCTGCTGGCCGCACGTGGGCGGCTGGCGGAGGTGCGCCTGGTCGATCGCCAGCCGCCGATTTACGCCGATCTCGACGATCTGCACGACCGGGCACGCCGCCAACTATGGCTGCGTCCGGGTTCCGATCGCGACGAGCGGCTGCGCCGGTTGCTGGAAGCCGATGCGGTCGAGCGCGACGGTGGCCTGTGGCTGCCGGAGGACGTGGTCCGTATCGGCGTCGTCAGCTGGATCCCGGTCCGGGCGGGTCATCGCTGAAGCAGTCGACCAGCGTCCGCAGGCTCTGGTCGATATCGGCGCCCGCGGCGCCGGCGATCATCGGCTCCATGAAGCGCGTCATGCCCGACGCGCTGATGTCCATGGCGAAGCTGAGGTCCGTTGCGCCGCCGTCGGCCTCCGCCAATTCGAGCACAGCGCTGGCTCGCACCCCGGATACCTCGCCGTCGATGACGAGGCGTCGGGGCGGGTCATACTCGACGATGGTCAGCGGCGCCCTGATGGACTGGCCCATCAGGCGTCTCATGACCAGCGCCGTGGAGCCAACTCCGATCGGGCCGTTTGAGGTCAGGTCCGCGCTGACGATGCCGGACTGCCAGTCAGGCAACCGATCGAGGTCGGAGACGAAATCGAAGACCTTCTCGGGCGACGCTGGAATGCGTGCGCTGCGTTCGACGTGCTGCATCGCGCCACGGTACTCCGGAACGCCCATCGAAGGCGGGTGCCAAGGGCTGCGTTGGAGTGGATGACACCCCATGAATCACACTTGGAGTATGACTCGCGAAGGTGGGCCAGGATCCCGCCTGGCGCTTGCGTCCGGGCGCACGTATCCACGAGGTTGGGCCAGGATCCGCCTGGCGCTTGCGTCCGGGCGCACGTATCCACGAGGTTGGGCCAGGATCCGGGCAGTAGTTGCGCCCCGGCGCCAATCCTGATCGGAGTGGGCGTCGAATTGCTGTGAACTTCGTAATTGCGTGCGCCGAGGCGCAAGCGAATGGCCAGGGGACGACCACCGGCGCCATCCGCCCCTCGTGCAACCCGAACTCACACCAGGATCTGCGACAGGACTGGCGTGTGCGCTCGTGGTGGGATCGGCCGCCAGGCCGAGGACGGAGGGAATGGTGGAGATGAGGGGACTCGAACCCCTGACCCCCGCGATGCGAACGCGGTGCTCTCCCAGCTGAGCTACATCCCCACGGCGGACGATCTCGTGGACCGGCGGCGAGTATAGCAAAGGGCGTGGGAGGGCTTCCCTGAATAGAACATGCGTTCTATCATGGACGGTCCGATGCAGACCGATGCCGCCCTGGCCACCGCCCTCGAATCGCTCCGCGCCCGCGGACTGGAGCTGCGGCGGGCGAGCGACCCGGAGCCAATGCCGGAGCGCGCGCGCCCATCGGTCCCCACCGGCCATGCGGCCCTCGATGCCGCGCTCGGCACGGGTGGCTGGCCGCGCGGCGCGCTGTCGTTGCTCGATGCGCCACGGGGAGCCGGCGCGACGTCGCTGGCGCTGACCACGCTGGCGGCCGCCCAGGCGGCTGGTGGCCTCGCCGGCTGGCTCGACCTCGACGGCACGCTCGATCCGTCGGGGGCCGCGGTGATGGGCGTGCGTCTCGAGTGGCTGCTGATCGGTCGCCCGCGCGATGCCGGTGAGGCGATCGAGCTTACGGCCTGGCTCGCGCGCTCCGGCCTGCTCGATGCGCTGGTGCTCGACTTCGGCTCACGGACCGTGCCGGATCGGCGCGCACTCGACCGGCTGGGCGCCCTGCTGGCACGCTCCGGTGCCACCGCGGCCCTCGTCCTGGCGCCGGCCGGCCGGGGCGCCGTCGGCTCGGTGGCCGGCGTGCGGGTGGCGCTGCATCGGTCCGCCTGGCTGGCCGCCGGGCGCGACCTGGTCGGCCAGCGGGTGCGGGCCACCGTCGAGCGGCACCGGTGGGCGCTGGCCGGCGGCTCGGCCGACCTCGACCTGTGGTTCGGGGAGGGCCGTCGGATCGGTTCGCTGCTGGTCGCGGCCGCCGAGCCGAGGCCGATCGAGGCGGGGGAACGGCCGGCGTTGCGGGTCGTGAGCGCGTGACCCGGCTGCTGGCCCTAGCCTGGCCGGAGCTGCGCGTGCCCGACGCGGACGGTGCGCCCTGGGAGCGGATGCTCGACGCGCTCGACGACCTCTCGCCGCGGGTCGAGGCCGTGGACCTCGGGGTGGCCCTGGTCGACATCACCGGCCTGGAGCCGATGTGGGGCAGCGAGCGGCGGATCGCGGCCCGGGCCGTGGCCCTCGCGCGCGCCGTTGCGCCGCTACGCGTGCGCTGCGGGATCGGCGACAACCGCTGGACCGCCATGCTCGCCGCCCGCCTCGCCCGCTTCGAGCGCTCCGATGCTCCGGCCGCGCTGCGCGTGATGGAACACGATGATCTGCGCCCTCTGCCACTGACCCTGCTGCCCGCGGACCCGGCCACGCGTCAACGCTTCGGCCTGTTCGGGCTGACGACCATGGGCCAGTTGGCCGATCTGCCACGCTCGGCGGTCGGGGCGCAGTTCGGCCGCGCCGGGGAGCAGTTGCAGGAGCTGGCTCGCGGCCGCGACGATCGGCCGATCGTCCCGCGTCGCCGTCCGGATCGGGTCGTCGCAGGAGAGGCGTTCGAGCCGCCCCTCGAGGGCATCGGTGCCGTGGCGTTCGTCGTGCGCCGGCTGGCGGCCGGACTGTGCGATCGGCTTCGTGAGCGCCACCTGGCACCCGGCCGCGCGGTACTGGTCCTGCGCCTGGAGCGCTCGCCGGCCATCAGCGTGGCGCAGCCGTTCCCACAGCCGGCGCTCGAGCCGGACTGGA
>JADLBB010000156.1 GCA_020848055.1 Chloroflexota bacterium
TCGGGCTCGGTCAGGCGTTCATCGGCGTACGAGAGGACCTGCTCCAGGATCGACTCGGCGTCGCGCATGCCGCCGTCGGCCAGCCGCGCCACCAGCGCCAGGGCGGCGTCGTCGGCCTCGCGGCCCTCGGCGACCACGATGCGCCGCAACTTGGCCTCGATGGTCGTCTCCGACAGCGGCCGGAAGTCGTGGCGCTGGGTGCGGCTGATGACGGTGACCGGGACCTTGTGCGTATCGGTCGTGGCCAGGATGAAGACGACGTGGTCCGGCGGTTCCTCGATCAGCTTCAGCAGCGCGTTGAACGCGTGCGTGCTGAGCATGTGTACCTCGTCGATGATGTACACCCGCCGTCGCAGCTCCGCGGGCGCGGTGAGCGCGCGCATGACTAGGTCACGGGCATCCTCGACCGCGCCGTGCGAGGCCGCATCGATCTCGATGACGTCCAGCGCCCGACCGTCGCGGATGGACACGCAGGCGGCGCATTCGTCGCACGGCTCTCCATCGGCGCCGAGGTTGGTGCAGTTGATCGCCTTGGCCAGGATGCGAGCCGTCGAGGTCTTGCCAGTGCCGCGCGGTCCGACGAACAGGTAGGCGTGAGCGACCTTGCCGGTGGTCACCGCGCGTCGCAGCGTGGCGACGATCGGATCCTGACCCACCACCTCGGCGAAGTGCTGCGCCCGGAAGCGCCGGTACAGGGCGCGGTGCACCGCGGCGTCGGAGTCGATGGTGGTTTCGGGCGACCCGCCGGCGGCGGCCTGGGGCTTGGGCATGAGGGGCCTACCCTACACCGATCGGGCATCGGGGAGTTGAGGGAAGGTCGTGCACCCGGCGTTGAACCGCCTCGACTCGCACTCGCCGCCTCGCCCGGCTCCGGCCAGGTTGTCCCGCGGCACCCGATGGCGATCGCTTACCGCTGCTTCCTTCCGGACCTGACGGGGTTCACGGACCATCGCTGCGCGGGACCCGACCTTCAACGTCGGACTCGGTGGTGGTTGACGAACGATGCGGGCCTCGACCGGGAGTTCAGCTCCGCTGTAGCGGATTGCGGATACAGGGCACCGCTAGCTCCCCGCCTAGCACGACCGACCCCGATGGTATTGGCAAAGCCGGCACGTGGTCAATCGGCGCAGGGCGCCCTGCATTCCGGCTGATGGGTCCCTGCATTTCGCAGATGTGGCGGAGAGGGTGGGATTCGAACCCACGTCGGGTTGCCCCGAACGGCATTTCCAGTGCCGCGCCCTAGGCCTCTAGGCGACCTCTCCGTGGATCGTGCAGGGTGGCGGAGAGGGTGGGATTCGAACCCACGGTACGGTTACCCGCACACCGCTTTTCGAGAGCGGCACCTTCAACCACTCGGACACCTCTCCACGCCGGCGCATGAGTGTAGCGCACGCTGCCCGGCACCGGGGTTGCGCGGGTTGAGTGGCGCCGGATTCGCAGTTGAGCAACCCGGGTGACTGCTGCGCAGGACCAGCTGGGCCGGCGGCGCCCATGCGCACCGGTCGAGCGTGGAGTCTTCGCGCCTCAGCCAGTCAGACCGATGCGGACGGCACCTCGGCCAGCATCCGTCTCGCCTCGGCCTCGCGCACGCCCGAGACGACCGCCAGACGATGCGACAGGCGCGGCTCCTGGGCCAGCTGCAGCAGGCTGCCAGCGGCACCGCGCTCCGGATCGGGCACCGCGTACACGAGGGCGCGCACGCGCGCCTCGACGAGCGCGCCGACGCACATGGCGCATGGCTCGAGGGTCGTGAAGATCGTGGCCTCGGGCAGCCGGCGCGTACCGATCTTGGCGGCGGCGGCGCGCAGCGTCAGCAGCACCGCGTGGGCGGTGGGATCGTCGGTGGCCCCGATGCGGTGATGGTCGCGCGCGATCATGGCGTCGTCGATGACCGCCACCGCGGCGAACGGCTGTTCGCCATCGGCCACGCCACGACGCGCCTCGGCGATCGCCTCGGCCATGAACAACTCGTAGTTCACGACGGCTAGGATACCGTGCATCGACACGCCCGCCGAAGGCCGGCCCCAGCACGGCTGGTCACGCCTCGACACTGCGCTCCTGGCGATCGTCACGCTGGGGGCGGCCGTGCTGCGGCTGGCGAGCCTGGGTCGGCCGGTCGAGCTGGTGTTCGACGAGATCTTCTACGCCCGCGACGCCTGCTGGTACGTCATCGGCAACCAGGATGCGTGCGGCATCAGCGACCTCGTCAGCCGGGCGCACCCACCCCTCGGCAAGTGGCTGATCGGCTCCGGCATCGCCGCCTTCGGATTCGATCCGTTCGGCTGGCGCATCGCCGCCGCGCTGGCGGGCACCATCAGCGTGGCGCTGGTCTACCTGCTCGGCTGGCGCCTGCTGCGGGGGGTGACCAACCCATCCGCCGCCAGCATCGGGGCCGCGGTGGGGGCCGGCCTGCTGGCGATCGACCTGCTGCACCTGGTCCACTCGCGGATCGCGATGCTCGACGTGTTCATCACCCTGTTCGTCATCGGCGCGGTGGCCGCCATCGTGATCGACCGCGACCGGGCGCGCGAGGTGGCGCGACTCGCATGGTGGCGGCGCCTGGCCCTCGGGCGGCCGTGGAGGCTGCTGGCCGGCATCTGCCTCGGCGCGGCGGCGGCCACAAAGTGGTCCGGTGCGTACGTGGCCCCGGCCGTCATCGGGCTGGTGGTGGCCTGGGAGATCGCCGACCGTCGCCGAAGGGAGCCAGGCGCCGGCTGGCGCGCGTGGAGCATCGGCGCCGTCAGATCCGAGGCCGTGCCGACCATCGTGCTGCTGGGAATCGTGCCGGTGCTGACCTACGTCGCCAGCTACACCGGTCGCATGCCCGGCGAAGTGCTGGCGATGCCGTGGAACCCGGCATCGGTGTGGCACGGCATCTGGGAGCACCAGCGCGCCATGCTCGACTTCCACACCCGGCTCGGCGGCGACCACCCTTACCAGTCGCCACCATGGTCGTGGCCGCTGCTGAAGCGACCGGTGGCCTACTGGTTCAGCGACGAGGGCGGCGCCTACCGCCACATCCTGGCCATGGGCAACCCTGTCGCCTGGTGGCCGGCCATTCTCGCGCTGGCCGCGCTGGTCGTGGCCTGGTGGCGCGCCGGCTGGGGGGCGCTTCGGCCAGAGCCGGTGATAGTGGGCGCGGCGCTGGCGACCTACCTGCCGTGGCTGGTCCTGTCCGGTGACCGCAGCCAGACCTTCATCTGGTACCTGCTGCCCACGGTCCCGTTCATGTGCA
>JADLBB010000157.1 GCA_020848055.1 Chloroflexota bacterium
CGGCCCACGACCTTCCTCGGGACCGCCGCGGGCATCGCGGTGGCGGCGCTCATCACCCAGCTGCCGGTCCTGCGTGCCGTCGGGCGAATCGATATCGCCCGGGTGGTGCGCGAGCGCGCGTCCTGATCGCGGCGCACCTCCCGGACGTGCGTGCCGGCGCATGCATCTACGAAGATGGACCGCAATTCGGGCGTATTGCATCGGGGACTTGCGACCCGACGCACAGCGCGGCCGTGCGAAGCTCCAACCTCGCAGTTGCGTGCGCCCACGCGCAAGCTGCATGTGCTCCATGGCCGATGCGTGCGCCCACGCGCAACCCGCACAGCCCGCATCGGGCTGTTCGGGGCCGCGCGCCCCACCGACGACGTATGGTTATGGCATGCCGAGCACCCAGCAACTCGCCCCACCCGCCGACGAGGTCGCCCGCCTGGCGCGTGGCGAGCACCACGACCCGCACTCGGTGCTTGGCACGCACGCCGCCGACGGCGGCACGATCATCCGCGCCTTCCATCCCGATGCGACCGCCGCCGACCTGGTCGCCCCCAACGGCGGCACCGCACCGATGCAGCCCGCAGGTGGCGGCGTGTGGTCCGGCTTCGTGGCCGACCTGGCGCCGGGCGAGTTCCGCTACCGCGTCCGGTTCACCTTCGCCGATGGCAACACGTGGGAGCACGAGGACCCGTACCGTTTCACGCCGACCATCGGCGAGACCGACCTGTACCTGATCGGCGAGGGCACGCACGAGCGCCTGTACGACGTGCTGGGCGCGCACCCTCGCACGCACGAGGGCGTCGAGGGCACGAGTTTCGCGGTGTGGGCGCCGAACGCGCGCAGTGTGCGGATCGTCGGCGACTTCAACCGCTGGGACGGCCGCGTGACACCGATGCGCTCGATGGGCGCGTCGGGCACCTGGGAGCTGTTCGTGCCCGGCATCGGTGCGGGCGAGCTGTACAAGTTCGAGATCGTCGGGCGCGACGGCAAGCTGCGCCTCAAGGCCGACCCCTTCGCCTTCGCCATGCAGGTCCGGCCCGAGACCGCGTCGCGCGTCTGGGATCCATCGGTCTATCCATGGACCGATGACGCCTGGATGGCGGAGCGCGCGACGCGCGATCCGTATCGGTCACCGATGGCGGCCTACGAGGTGCACCTCGGCTCCTGGATGCGCAACCCCGACGGCTCGTGGCTCGGCTACCGGCAGGCCGCCGAGAAGCTGGTCGAGCACTGCCGGCGCTTCGGCTTCACGCACGTCGGGCTGCTGCCGGTGGCAGAGCACCCGTTCGACGGATCGTGGGGCTACCAGGTCACCGGCTACTTCGCGCCGACGGCGCGCTACGGCAACCCCGACGACTTCGCCGCGTTGGTGGAGACGCTGCACAACGCCGGGATCGGGGTCATCGTGGACTGGGTGCCGGCCCATTTCCCGACCGACGACTTCGCCCTGCGCCGCTTCGACGGCACGCCGCTGTACGAGCACGCCGATCCGCGGCGCGGCGAGCATCCGGACTGGGGCACGCTCATCTTCGACTACGGCCGGCCCGAGGTGCGCAACTTCCTCGTCGCCAACGCCCTGTTCTGGTTCGATCGCTACCACGTCGACGGCCTGCGCGTCGACGCGGTGGCCTCGATGCTGTACCTCGACTACTCGCGCAAAGCCGGCCAATGGACGCCGAACCGATTCGGCGGACGCGAGAACCTCGAGGCCATCGCCTTCCTGCGCGAGATGAACGAGCGCGTCTACGCCCACTTCCCCGGTGCGGTGACGATCGCCGAGGAGTCGACCGCGTTCCCGGGCATCACCCGCCCGACGTACCTGGGCGGCATCGGCTTTGGCTTCAAATGGGACATGGGCTGGATGCACGACACGCTCGCCTATTTCAGCGAGGACCCGGTTCACCGGCGCTATCACCACGACCGCCTGACGTTCCGCGGCCTGTATGCCGGCACCGAGTCGTTCGTCCTGCCCCTGTCGCACGACGAGGTCGTGCACGGCAAGGGATCGCTGCTGCGCAAGATGCCCGGCGACGAGTGGCAGCGCTTCGCCAACCTGCGCGCCCTGCTGGTCGACATGTGGGGCCAGCCGGGCAAGAAGCTGCTCTTCATGGGCGCCGAACTCGCCATGCCCGACGAATGGAACCACGACCGCGCCCTGCCATGGGAACTGCTCGACGAGCCGATGCACGGCGGCGTCGCGCGCTTCGTGGAGGACCTGGGCCGGGTCTATGCCGCCACGCCCGCCCTGTGGGCCGGCGACCACGCGGCCGATGGCTTCGCCTGGATCGACGCCTCGGACGTCGAATCCTCGGTGTACTCGTGGATCCGCCGTGGCGAGGACGACCTCGCCGTGGTAGTCCTCAACCTGACGCCGGTGCCTCGCCTCGACTACCGGCTGGGGTTGCCGCGGGGGGGCCGCTGGAGCGAGGTCCTCAACTCGGACTCCGAGCACTACGGCGGCTCGAACCTCGGCAACCTGGGCGGCGTGGAGGCGACCCAGGACGCTTGGCACGGTCAGCCGTTCTCGGCCGTGCTGACCCTGCCACCGCTGAGCGGCCTGATCCTGCGCCCACTGTCTTCGTAGCGATCGTCGTCCTCGAGGGCTGACGCAGGAGCAGTCGGGACCGAGAGGTCCGGATGGGTCTCCGCAGCAGGTTCAACCTTGCACCGGGCCTACATCTTCCTCGACGCCGAAACCAGGGAGTTCCGTTTACCCTCTGGAAGGCCCGATCCCGGTTGGGACTGCCGGCGCAGCCCGGTTGACCGCGGGCTGTCATATGGTAGCATATATGCATGCGCCGCACCTCGATTCTCGTCGATCCCCTCGTCATGACGGAGTTGGAGCAGCTCGCCCGACGCGATCGACGACCCACCGCGCACCTCATCCGAGAGGCGATGGAGCGGTACGTCACCGAGCGGCGCGATGACGTGTCGGAGCCGCGCGAGCTGCCGGCGTTCGTCGGCATCGGACACGGGCCTGGAGATGTGGCGAACCGCGCGGAGGAGATTCTCGAGGTCGAGTTGCCCACGCACCTCGACCCCCGCTGATCCGTGGCAGTCATTGTCGATACCAGCGTGCTCTATGCCCTGGTCGACGCCGCCGACGCGGCTCACGTCCGCGCCCGTGACGCGCTGCGGCGCGAGACCGAGGCGATCATCGTGCCCCAGGCCACG
>JADLBB010000158.1 GCA_020848055.1 Chloroflexota bacterium
CGCCTCCACGAGGCCTGCGGCGACATCCCGCCGGCCGAGTTCGAGGTCGCCTACCATCAGCGCAGGTCGACCGCAGAGGCGGCCTGAATCCAATCAGCCGAGTCTCCACGGAACCCAGCACGGTTCATTCTTCATCACGTTCGTAACGCTGTGCTTCCGACTTGCTATCGCCGGAACACGCTTTACCCGTCGGGCTTGGGTAGTCGCCGGGTATGACCCAAAGGTGCCCCGGGCGGAATCTCCCCTGGGAGTACTTCGTGGGAGCGCAACTGACTTGAACGTGCTCGACGACTTCACGCGCCGACTCCGCGCGGGTGAGATCGTCGATGCCGAGGCGCTCGAACTTGACCGGATCAAGCAACAGCGGACCCGAGAGCTGTTCATAGGCTCAACCGTCGCCGCATTCCTGATCCCGCTCGGAACCGCAGCCGTGGTCTGGGTCCTGGCATTGGTCGATTCGACAAGCGTGGACCCCGTCGGCGTGCTTGCGATCGTCGTCGCCGCGATGGTTGCAGTTCCCTCGGCGTTGCTCGCCGCCAGCAGAGGCAGATATCGGTTGGCGCTCGCCCAGCTTGCCGGCCTGGCGGGAATCGTGATGTTCGTTGCGCTCGTTGTCGCGCGGGCCTGAGCGCCCCCACATCCCGAGGCATCGTCTACGACAGCGTCGGTCGGTCGATCGCGGGACTGATGGGCAGTGATGCGGGAACGATGCGCAAGTGACTGAGCCCAGCGGCAAATCCTTGCTGCCACAGGCCCGCTTTGGGGGCGGAATCTGGCGAACGTCGCAACACCCATGAGTCTGGGGAGTTGCTATGGGTCGCCGGGGTCGGAAGCCGCTGTATGCGAAACGTGAGGCGTTCGCGAAGCGGATCGCCGAGGGCGTCCCGTCGGCCCGGGCATGCCGGATGGTCGGGGTGTGTCGGCGCACGGGCACCCGCTGGCGGAACGGCCGTCGCCTCGTGTCGGGCGGCCGCGTGCTGAACTTGCCTCCCGTGATCACCGTCAGCCCCAACCCCGACAGCGGTACTCGCCGCGCTACCTGTCCGAGGACGAACGCGTCCGCCTGGCCGACCTGTGGGCATGATCACCAGAACTGGCCCAACGTCGGGTCTTGTGATCATCAGATCTGGCTCCACTTTCGGGTCTTGTGGTCATCAGGACTGGCCCCACCGCCGACGCCGACTACTGCTTCAGCCCGCCATCCCGGACGGCCGAGAAACTGCGCAGCCTGGAGCTCGCGGCGGGCCGGCCGAAGCGGCGCGACCGCAAGGGCACATGAGCCGCGGGTCGCGCACCTAGAATGCGGCCATGCCCACGACGTACACGAGCGCGCGGTTCGTCGGGCGGGACGACGCGTTCTTGCGGCTTGCAACCCTCATCCGGTCGTCCTCGGCCGGGCAGGCCGGCGCGCTCCTGGTGGACGGTACCGCCGGCGTTGGTGTCACCCGCTTCATCGACGAGGCAGTCGCGCGGGTGGCCGGCCTGCGCGAGCCGATGCTGGTCGTGCGTGGCGGTGCCTTCGGTCCTGGTACCGATCGTCCATACGCCTCGTTCATCAGGGCCCTGCGACCGGTCCTCACGGCACTCGACGACGCCGAGCTTGCGGCCGTCGCCGGTTCCGCGCGCGATGAGCTCGGCCGGCTGATCCCCGAGCTCGGTGAGCGGCTGACCAGGGTTTCCGGAGCGTCATCAGGCGCGCTCAGGACCGTCCCGGAACGGCGCCAGGCCCGTCTCCTTGAGGGTGTCCTTGGGGTGCTGTCGCGGCTGAGCGAGCGGCACCCCGTCCTCCTTGTCATGGAGGATCTCCACCGGGCCGATGCCGGGACGCGCACCCTGATGTCGTTCCTGATCCGTATCGCGCGATCCCAGCGCATAGCCATCGTCGCGACATACCAGGGCGATGCCATCCGCCGTGAGGATCCGTGGTCCGTCGATCTGCGTGCTCTTGCTGCTGCGCCACGGCCGCCCGGTCGGATGTACCTTGGGCCGCTTGGACGCGACGACCTGGTTCGGCTCCTGGCGGCAATCGAGGGCGAGCGTCCGACGGCCGGGGTGATGGTCATCGTGGCCGAACGTTCGGGTGGTCGCCCACTCATCGCCGAGGAGCTCTCCGCGGCCCGGCGCGAGCTGCCGGACGTGTCACTCACCTCGTCGTTCGAGGACCTGGTCCTGGCCAGGGTGGCGGCGCGGACGCCGGAGTGTCGTCGCGTCCTGCGCCTTCTGGGACCTGCTGGGCGGCCCGTGCCACGGGTGACGCTGGGGGCGATCGCGGAGGCGTTCGAGGTCGATGCCCTGAGCGCTCCACCGCGCTCGTCCCATGCCCCGCGGCGCGGTGCCGGACCCCTCGATGCGGACCTCGTGGCCGGGCTGGAGGAGGCGATGGCATTCGGCTTCGTCGTCGAGGGCCCGGATGGTCTGTCACTGCGTCACGAACTGGTCGCCGAGGCGATCGAGTCGGACCTGCTTCCACGGATGCGTGGTCGTCATCACGCCGCCGTCGCCCGTGCGATGGCCGACCATCCGGTGATCGCGATGCACCACCACCTGATCGCGCTCGAGTCCGCCGCGGCGGGTATCGCTGCTGCTGCCGCCGCCGATGCCGCGGCAGCCGTCGATGCGCCAGCGGACGAGCTGGCCGCCCTCGAGACGGCTATCGCGATCCGTGGCGCACTGGAGGGCTCACGACCGGGGCGCGATGGTCGCGCCAGCGCCATGGAGCTGGATCGACGGGCGGCTGAGGCGGCCTTCGCGGCCGGCTCCGTCGGGCGCGCCATCGCCTATCTCGACTCGGTGATCGGAGCATCCGACCTGCGCCGTGATCGAACGCGGCTCGGACTCGTCCACGATCGGCTCGGCCAGTTCCGGCGTGTGGCCGGTGATGCCGAAGGAGCGCTCGAGGCCAGGCGACGGGCGGTCGAACTCGTACCGACAGCGCCGTCGCCGGCGCGTGCCGCGGTGGTCGCCGGGCTGGCCCAGGCGCGGATGCTGGACGGCACATTCTCGGAGGCGGAACGTCTCGCCCGCGACGCGATCAGGATCGCTCGGCTGTGTGATCCGCCGGCAGTCGCATGGGAACTCCACGCGACCACCACGCTCGGGGTGTCACTCGGGTGGCGCGCCGATCCGGAGGCGGCAATCACCATGCTCGAAGGAGCACGCGAGACCGCTGACAGGCTGGGCGACCTCGATGAGCTGTTCCGGGTCTTCGCCAACCTGACCACCGTCCTGGATCTCGCGGGCAGGCACGGCGAGGCGGTTGACGTGGCCATGGAGGGCATCGCGGTCGCTCGCTCGGCGGGCATGGAGGCCGTGTACGGCAACTTCCTTCGCGGGAATGCCGCCGACTCCCTGTTCCTGCTGGGTCGCTGGGGGGAGGCGCGGGCGATGAGCACGACCGCCCTCGAATGGCTCCCCGCCGGCGTGAACTTCCTCAACACTCTCGTCGCCCTGGCCACGGTCGAGATCGAGTCCGATGCCGGCGAGACCGCCGGACGGTTGCTGGGTAGCACGATGCTCGAGCTCGAGGCGGTCCGCGACGCGCAGCAGGCGGTACCACTCCATCTGGCGGCTGCCTCGTTCGCGCTGTGGCGTGGCGATGTGGCCGACGCCCGGCGAGCCGTGGAGCGTGGCTGGCAGCTGGTGTCCGGGACCGAGGACTGGATCCTCGCGGCAAGGACGGCTGCGGCCGTGATCGAGGTCGATGCGGCGGCCGCGATGGAGGCCCAGGAACGGCGCGATCTTGCCGGTCTGACCGCGGCGCGTGAGCGGGCACGGACCGTGGTGCGCTCGGCCGAGGCTACCGTGCGAAGGCACGGCGTCGCGTCCAGCCTCGGGTCGCGGCGGCTCGCCGATGCGTGGCTGGCGACAGCTCGCGCGCAGCGTAGTCGCGTCGACGGTCATGACGATCCGGCCGTATGGGCAGCGGTCGCCGAGGCCTGGACCGAGCTGGGGATCCCATACGAGCGTGCGCGTGCCCGGTGGCGCGAGGCCGAGGCGTCGCTGGGTGGCGGCTCGGGGCGGGCCGGCCGACGAGATGCCCGGCCGTCGCTGCTGGAGGCGGTGGATCTCGCGCTTGAGCTTGGCGCCCTGCCGCTCCTGCGGGCGTTGCGTGACCTGGCCGGACGGGCGCTCATCACCCTCCCCGAGGCGGTCGAGACGAGACTGGCCGGCCCGGAGGAATCCAGGCCGCTGGTCGGGGTCATGGCGCCTCTCGATCCTGGCCCTGGCGACGCTGACACCGATGCGGTCCTTGGGTTGACACCTCCGAGGATCGAGTCCGGGCACCGTCCCCCGCGAACGGACTCGTTCGGGTTGAGCGCGCGTGAGCGCGAGGTCCTGGCCCAGATCGCCCGTGGCCGCACCAACCGGGAGATCGGGGAGCGCCTGTTCATAAGCCAGAAGACCGTGGGTGTCCACGTCGGGAACATCCTCAGCAAGCTCGGGGTATCGGGTCGGGTGGAGGCGGCGACCGTGGCCATCCGGCTGGGACTTACTGAACGCACACCAGCCGCCGGACGTGCGGTCGGTGCCGGACATAGAACGAGACCCGGAGGGAGGTCTCCGGGTCTCGAATGAGGACGGTCGTCGGATCGGACGGGCTCCGATCGACGATCGGCGCTAGAGGAAGTCGGGTCGGATCACCAGCGCCGGCCGGCCACCAGGGTCAGGGCGATCGCGAGGAGCGGTCCCAGGACGGTGGCGACGCGCCAGATGCGGGTGCTTAGGTCGGTTCGCATGTGAGGTCGGTCGGCTCCGGTGGACTCGGGTGCAGTGCGTCGAGTGACGAGCCGCAGCAGCGAGGGCAACGGAGACTAGTCCCGCGATGGTCCCGGGACAATCCTGACGATGGTACCGGTGGGTACCATGACCGTCGTACCGGGCGGTGACGGCCGGCACCACCACGCGACTGCCGACCCGCGCCGAACGCGGTAGATTCGGACGTGATAAACGCCGCCGGTCGATCTGTCACTGCGACCGTGGCCTGAACCTGAGGTCCCTTAGTCCGATGCGCCTGGCTCGTCCGCTTGCCCTGTTCGCCGTCGTCGCCCTCGTCGGCGCCTGCACCTCGTTCGATCCCAGCTGGACGTTCGCGCCATCCCCGTCGGCGACGCCGATCGCCAGTGGTGCCGCGCCGAGCGGTGGAGCTGGCGGATCGGCAGCGCCCCCGTCTGCGGCAGCGAGTGGTGAGCCCGGCGGCTCGGCCGCGCCGCCGTCCGGTGGCGGCCCGACCGTGGACCTGACCGCGGTGAACATCGCGTTCGACCCGACGACGCTCGAGGCTCCGGCGAACACCGCGTTCACGCTTGCTTTCCAGAACAACGACAACGGCGTCCCGCACGATGTCGCCATCAAGGATGGTGGTGGGGCGGTCGTGTTCGGTGGCGAGATCTTCAACGGCGTGGACAAGCGTGATTACGCCGTTCCGGCGCTGGCTGCGGGTACCTACACCTTCGTCTGCACGGTCCACCCGAACATGACCGGGACCCTGACCGTCCAGTGACGCGGTGGCGCTGCCGGTAAACCGCTCGGCCAGATGACGCCGCGCGGCGAGCAGCTCTGCTACACCGACGCCTACCGGTGTTCGGTCACCGCACGGGTGCGCCATGTCGAGATCGGCGATGCGGTCGCGCTCGTCCTCGATCGGACGGTCTTCTATCCCGGTGGCGGCGGTCAGCCTTCCGATCGAGGTTTGCTGCTGCGTGCGGCGGATGGTCGGACGTGGACCGTCCGGTCGGCCCGCAAGCATGACGGCGAGATCGTCCATGAACTGGCGGCTGATGACGGCGATCCGCCATCTGTGGGCGACGCGCTGGAGGTGGACCTCGACTGGGCGCGTCGACTCGCCCTGATGCGGACCCACACCGCGCTTCATGCGCTGTGTGGCGTGGTCTGGCGCGATCACGGCGCTCTCGTCACCGGCGGCAACATGGAGCCAGGCTCCGGGCGCATGGACTTCGAGTTCGAGACGATGTCGGGCGACCTCGTCGATGGCATCGAGGCGACGGTCAACGAAGAGCTGGCACGGGAGCGTGACGTCCGGGTCGCCGTCCTGCCGCGTGAGGAGGCATTCGCCATCCCCGATCTCATCAGGACGAAGGTCAACCTTCTGCCGCCTGGGATCGAGGAGATCAGGACGATCGAGATCGTCGGACTCGATCTCCAGGCCGATGGTGGGACGCATGTCGCGAACACCCGCGAGGTAGGTTCGATACGGGTCACCGGCTACGAGTCGAAGGGTCGCGTCAACAAGCGGATCAGGATCGTCCTCGACGACCCGGCGCCAGCCTGATGGCCGCCCCGGGATCACGTCTCGACACACCGGCGCTGCGCGATGTCAGCGATCGTGGTATCGCCTTTCGTGTCGTAAGGACGGAGCGAGCCAGGACGGCGCAGGAGGCGGCCGATCTCCAGGGGCTCCCGCTCGGTGCGCTTCTCCGGACCATCGTGGTGCGGCGCGCCGAGGACGACTACCTGTTCGTGGTGGTGCCGGCCGGTCGGCGCTTCGACTGGCCCCGTCTGCGCCAGCATCTCGGCGTACGCCGACTGACGCTGCCCGATGCCGAGGAGGCGCGGGAGGTGACCGGATACGAGCGCTACACCATCACCCCGTTCGGGGCGTCACGGGCATGGCCGGTCATCGCGGACGCGGCCATCCTGGGGGAGTCGGTCGTGTCCATCGGTGGCGGTGGGTTCGGGATCAGTCTGCACCTTTCCCCGGCGGAACTGGTGCGGGTACTCGACGCGGATGTGGTGGACGTCAGCGACCCGGAGACATCCGCGCCGGACACCTGAACCGCCCGAAGCGCCCCCCGCCCTCGGCGGTGTCATCCGGTTCGGTTGACGACGCCTCCGGGATCATCCGACACCATGGGTCCATCGACCCGGCACCCGACCGACTGCGTGCCACCTGCTCACCGGAGGATCCGTCATGGCTGAACCAGAGACCCCGCAGACCCCATCAGAGCCGCTCGTCGTCGTGGCCGCTGCCGTCGGAGACGAGAGCGGCGTGCTGGCCGAGGGCGCAGTCGCGGTCCAGGGCACGAAGGCTATCCTGGTCGCCCGCTTTGCCGATCCCGAGTCGGCTGGTGTCGCATATGACGCCCTGCGCACGGCTGAAGTCGAGCGTGACGTGCTCATCGATGGCGTGCTCGTCGTGGATGCCGGTGCTGACGGCAAGGTCAACATCCGCAAGATGACTGATCACCACACCAGGACCGGGACCGCATGGGGTGCCGTGGCCGGTGGCGCACTCGCGCTGATCTTCCCGCCGTCGCTCATCGCCGGGATCGTCGGTGGCGGCCTGATCGGGGCGGTCATCGGCAAGATCGGCAACCTCGATGCCCGCAAGACCGTGGCCGCGCAACTCGGCACCGTGATCACCCCCGGATCATCGGGCATCGTGGCGCTGCTCGACCTGTCAGCGGTCGAAGCGGCGACCGCGGCCATCCCGCAGGCCGAGGAGGTCAAGGCTGTACCGGTCGACGATGCGACCGCCGCCGCGGTCAAGGAGGCTGCCGACGCTGCCGAGGGAGAGCCTGCGGCGGCTGGCTGAATCCAGCGCCTCCTCCCGAGGATCGACGACGCCCGGCCGAGTGCCGGGCGTCCGCACGTCAGTTCGGTGTCCGGCGCCTCAGAACGTCGTCCGATGCCTCAGTGCGGCATCCCGCAGCTCAGACCGCGGGTGCTTCCGCGGCCGAGTCCTGGTCGTGGTACTCGGACAGGAGGGCCACCTCACGATCGTGCCGCGGGAAGACGAAGGCGACCAGGGCCGCACCGACGAGGACCGAGACGATACCGGCGATGTAGGCGTTCTGGTCTCCGGCCAGGAACGACTCACGCGCCGCGGCGATGATCTGGTCGGCGTACTGGGGATACTGCGC